>JAIRZN010000051.1 GCA_031267205.1 Tannerellaceae bacterium
ACCCTTCCGCAATCGACCGTAAGCGACCTGTCCGCCGGCGATGAGGCATACATCGCGCTGACGCTTCGCGAAGGCCTCGCCACCGGCACGTACACGGCCACGCTGACGATAGACGGCGAAGGAATAGAGACGGTGGAGGTAGAGATAACCCACGTTGTGACGCCGGTCGGCATAGCCGCTCCGCAAGCGCCGGCCCTGAACGCCCGCGCCGAGAACGGGATGCTATACGTAAGCGGTCTGAAGGCCGGTAAGACATGGTCTGTCTACAACCTTTCCGGCCGTCTGCTGTACCAAAGCAAAGCCGTCGGCGAAGAGGCCGTGATAAGCCTCCCCGTCCGCAGCATGTACATCATAGTATCCGGCGACGCTTCAGTGAAGGTGGTAAACCGGTAGACAATATCCGGGTGAATTAAAACCGAAGAGGCTGTCTTCCTTTGATAGGAAGACAGCCTCTTTACTTATGCGGTAGCCGCCTTACTCGCCGCCTCATTGGTACGGGAGTGAGGGGGCTTGGCGGGTGACACGGTGGCGGCGGTACGCTACGGTGTCCGGATCTTACCGCTTAACTTTTCTATCTTTATTTTTATTTCTTCCGCCTGCTTGAGAGCCTGCTGTATTTCAAATTTGAATCGTTCCTGCAGGGTTGCGTCAATAAAGTTGGTAAGCAGGAGCATGTTTTTCTTCACTATTTCAATTTCTTTTGATGTCAGCAGCTTCCCTTCTTCCTCCATCAGGGTCCTGAGATTCCTGAAGGCGTCGGATACCTTTTCGTATGTTGATTTATCGGATGACACGGCAGTTGGGACGACTACTACCTTCTTTGTTCTTGACTTTTTTATCTTGACATTGTCCTCTCGCTTCTGCTTGTTGATGGAATCTATAACTTGTTGCTGTTCACGTGTTGGCGAGAAATCAGTTAATTTGTTTTTAATTCGTTCAATTTCGCTTACCCCGTAATTATCAGACAAATCTTTTGTTCTTCTTACGTTGTTTATGTAATTAATTATCGATTTAAATTCATCCTTTTCACTGCCTTGAAGGGAGTCTATATAAAACTCTGATGTCCTGTTCTTTATATATCGCTTTATCTTACCAAAATCAATTGCTTTTTTATCGGCCGCCATAATTGTTTTATTTTGATTTAATGTGTCTGTATTTATTGTCGGCAAATATAATCAATATGATTCAATATGATTGTTCTTTTAACCTATTTTTTTATGATTTATAATTTGATTTTAATACGCCGCATGCGTTCCTTTTTAGACATATTGCCTATCTCGCAGGTAAACAAGACAATGTATATTCACTCAAACAAGCGGCGATTTGGCGACGCCTGAAGTACCTTTTTTGACAAGCTTCGGAAGTTCCCGCGAAGGGTTTTTGCACAGGTTTGCGACCTTAACCGGGCCTCCGTAACCTGACCGGCGGGCGAATTTCAGGCCTATTTCGTGGCCGTTAGAGCTAAACGCCGCGTTAGTGAGGTCGCCGGCCGTATCCGGATCCCGTTAATCGGAGAGGGCGCATTTCGGCGTCTTGCTCGAACATTCTATATAATTATTTGACTGTTCGGTTTTTAACCTTGGATCATTTATTGTTTAAAAATCCTTATTCATCTCAATAGGATAGAACAGGATATTTCTACGCATGACTTCTATTGTAAATGCTTTAGATTTAATATCAGTCTTATACAGGTATAATCAATCTCAATGAACCATATATTTTCATCAGTATTAAAATAACGCGATTGGCGAATCATATCCTTTATTATACATAATTATTACGACGCTGTAATGATATTGGCGTATATAGTACGACGTTATTGCGACGATGTTTTGATATTGGCGTATAGTATACGCCGTTATTGCGACGTCATTTTGAGATTGGCGTATATAGTACGCCATTATTGCGATAACGTCATGAGATTGGCGTATATAGTACGCCGTTATTGCGACGATGTTTTGAGATTAGCGTATATAGTACGCCGTTATTGTGATATTGTCATGAGATTGAAGTATGGTATACGCCGTTATTGTGACGATATTTTGGTGATTGTTGATATTGTATGTATTTTTTGGCGTGAATAGTTGGTTGTTTGCATTAATGTTTTTATATTTGCGCGATGGTTTTTAATTAATTTATTTATGAAAAATATACGAAGCTATGGAGTATTGCTTAACAGGATGAGTAATGGGGATCATGTTGAGTTTTGCTCGGAGATAACAAAGTTTGTCAGGTCGAAAGATTTGATGCACTCGGAGATTAAGTCTTTATGGGTGGCATTCCTCAGGGTTTTCAGGAAGGAAGAGGTTAAGTTTATGCAAGGTCGCGTGGCTGTTGAGACGAAGTTCATGGTAGCGGCCCACCGTAGCCGCCTGGACACGTACATGGAGATTAAGCGTACGGTCGAAGCGGCGGCGTACCGCAATAATACGGCGGCGAATGAGGCGGCTGTGGTGTTGTCGTGGATGATACATACTTATCACAGCGTGATGCATGCGTCTATGGCTGAGGCTACGGCGCTGCTGTCTTCGATGGCTGACGACCTGCTCAAGCCGTTGTATGCGTGGCGGGTCGAGCTGCTCGGACTGGGCGACGCCGTGGCGTTGCTTAAGGAGAGGAACAAGGCTTTCCGCGACATATATGTCACCCGTGCACAGAACCGGAGCGAGCGCGACAGGGATGGTAACATGAAGAAAATCCGCCCGTTGGTCAACCAGGCCTTCCGTAATTTCACCGCAGCGCTCGACGCGGGCAGCCTCTACTATTCGTTATCGGGTAACGGTGAGGCGGCGGCTATGGTAGACGAAACGATCGACGTTATAAACGGCATGATAGCCCAGTTTACGAAGAACTGCATACGTAGCGGCTCGATGCACCGTAAGCCGGGCAAGGCTATGGACGATGCGGCTGTGGAGACGGAGGCGGCCGGCGTGGAGGAGCTGGTCTTACTTCTTCCTGAGGTCGGGGAGGAACCAGGCGATCAGCCCGATTAGCGGCATGTAGGCGCAGGCGTTGTATATGGCTTCGAGGCCGTAGATGTCGGCCATTTTGCCGAGGGCTGCCGACGCTATGCCGGCCACGCCGAAGGCGAATCCGAAGAACAGTCCCGATACTAAGCCCAGATTATACGGCAGCAGCTCTTGTGCGTAGACAAGTATCGCCGGAAAAGCGGAGGCGATGACGAGGCCTACGCAGAAGGTCAGCGCCACCGTCCAGAACAGGTTGGCGTGCGGCATCAGCAAGGCGAAAGGCGCTGCGCCGAGTATGGATACCCAGATGACATACTTCCGCCCTATCCTGTCGCCCGCAGGCCCGCCGAGCATCGTGCCGATGGCCGTGGACAGGGCGAAGACGAAGAGCAGCAGTTGCGAGGCCTGCACGCTGACGCCGAACTTCTCAATCAGGTAGAAAGTATAGAAATTGGACAGGCTGGCGGTGTACACGTATTTGGAGAAGATGAGGATGAGCAGTATGACGATTGTGCGCACCGTCTTGCCGCCGGGCAGCGGTTGCGTTGCCCGTACCGCCGTGCCGGATCCGCCCTCCTTCAGCAGCGTCAACCTCCGTTTGTACCACCGGCTTACGGGCAGCATGAAGCATATCGCTATGCCGGCAAGGATGGCGAAGTCGGCGATGTGCTGGCGTCCATACGGCGCGATCCAAAGGGCGACCATCAAGGGGCCGAGCGATCCGCCAAAGTTGCCTCCGACCTGGAAGAGCGACTGCGCAAGCCCTCTCCTGCCGCCCGAAGCCAAGGAGGTGAGGCGCGACGCTTCGGGGTGGAATATAGAGGAGCCGATACCGATGGAGAAGACCGACGCGATCACCCACCACAGCGTGGTTGCCGAGGCGAGCGACACGAGGCCCGTAAGCGTAAAGGCCATCCCGACGGGTAGCGAGAACGGCGAGGGCCGCTTGTCGAAGTAAAGCCCGACTATGGGCTGGAAGACGGAGGCCGCCGACTGGTAGGCGAGCGTGATAAGCCCGATCTGTCCGAAGCTTAACGCCAGGTCATCCTTTATTATAGGGTATGCGGCCGATACGACCGACTGGAGCGCGTCGTTCATGCAGTGTGCGACGCTTAGGGCGATAAGTATGCGAAAGGTCGTTTCGCTGATTTGCGTATTCGTTCGTTGCATTATCTGTATTTACCGGGCAAAGGTAAGATTTTATCCGGCATTGCTTGCGGCGCGGCGCAGGCTGTACTGGCGCAGAGGGCGATTGCCGGGGCGCAGAGGCAGGTTGCAACCCTTGTGGTTGCCTAAGACAACTCGGTTAGATAGTTCTGTCCCATTCCTGTCGCGCCTTTTGCAGGTATTGTTGATATTTGTCCGCTTCGCTGCCCTTCAGCAATCCCTTGAAACGGGCTACGCCGGAATCATGCGTACTGGCGCATGTGTCCTCATGCAACTCTTCATCTGTGTAAAGCAGTATTTCTACCCTTTTCCCAATATAGTTGAGCGGAATGGAAAGGGTGATCGTATCGCTTTGCGGAGTTAAACTACTTTTTATCATGATGTCATTTTGTTTTAAACATTACGTAACAAAGATACGAATTTGATCGGGAATGGACAATGACAGGTAAATTACGCCAAGCCCGCGCCGGCGCGCGACCGATACAAGGTTAAGATTTTATCCGTCGAATCATAAAAAGCCTTACCTTGCGGCCACAATCAATTAACACAACTGCATGAAAGATTTCTTCGACATCCTAAGGCGTTTCATACCTCCGTACAAGAAGTTCCTGGCTCTTAATATCTTCTTCAATATACTGTCGGCCATACTTAACCTCTTCTCCTTCGCCCTGATTATACCGATACTCAACATCCTTTTCGATACCGGCGGCGCGACTTACTCGTATATCGAGTGGGAGTGGAACCCCGGCTCCTGGGAGGCATGGAAGGCGACGCCTGACGTGGTGAAGAACAACTTCTTCGCCTTCGTGAGCGACCTTATCGCGACGCGCGGCGGCTCGTTCACGCTCATCATACTCGGCGTCTTCCTGATAGTGATGACCTTCTTCAAGGCGGCCTCTACGTACTTCGCATTCTTCACCATGATTCCGATACGCACCGGCGTCGTGCGCGACATACGCAACCGCATAAACCGCAAGATCACCCAACTCCCGCTCGGCTTCTTCTCCAAAGAACGCAAGGGCGACATACTGGCGCGGGTATCGGGCGACGTGAACGAGATAGAGACCTCCATCATGAGTTCGCTCGACATGCTTTTCAAGGATCCTATCCTGGTCTCCATATATATCATCGGGATGATCGTCATAAGCTGGCAACTGACGCTATTCGTGCTCATCCTCCTGCCCGTAGCCGGATACATCATGGGGCAGGTGGGCAAGACGCTTAAGCGCAAGTCGCTGCTTGGACAAGAACAGTGGGGGTACCTCATGAGCCAGATAGAGGAGACGCTCGGAGGCTTGCGCATCATAAAGGCCTTCAATGCCGAAAGGAAAATACAGGAACGGTTCGAGAAAAGCAACGATACCTTCCGCCGTACAACCAACCGCATCTACCGACGGCAGCAAATGTCGCAACCGATGAGCGAGTTCCTCGGAACGGTCACTATCGCCATCGTCCTCTGGTACGGCGGGAGCCTTATACTTAACGACGACAGCTCGATTACGGCCTCTACCTTTATATACTACTTAGTCATCTTTTACAGCGTAATCAATCCGGCCAAAGACCTCAGCAAGGCTTTATACGCCGTACAAAAAGGGTTGGCCTCGATGATACGCATCGACAAGATACTGATGGCCGAAACGAATATCAAAGACCCGGAGCATCCCAAATCAATCAGGCTCGACGACCGCATAGTCTACGACAACGTATGGTTCAAGTACCAAAACGACTGGATACTGAAGGGCGTCAGTCTCGAAGTCCGCAAGGGCCGTACCGTAGCCCTCGTCGGACAGTCGGGGTCGGGTAAAAGCACGCTCGTCGACCTCCTTCCGCGCTTCTACGACGTGGACAAGGGAAGCATCGCTATCGACGGCGTCGACGTGCGCGAGGCTACCTTGCACGACCTGCGCGCCCTGATGGGGAACGTAAACCAGGAGGCCATACTCTTCAACGATACCTTCTTCAACAATATCTCCTTCGGCGTAAACAACGCCACGCAGGAGCAGGTCGAGACCGCCGCCCGCATAGCCAACGCCCACGATTTCATCATGGCTTCCGAAAAAGGCTACCTGACATCCATAGGCGACCGCGGCGGAAAGCTCTCCGGCGGACAACGCCAGCGTATCAGCATAGCCCGCGCAATACTCAAGAACCCGCCCATCCTTATACTCGACGAGGCCACCTCCGCCCTCGATACCGAGTCGGAACGCCTCGTACAGGAAGCCCTCGAAAACCTGATGAAGAACCGCACAACGATAGTCATCGCCCACCGCCTCTCGACCATACGTAATGCCGACGAGATATGCGTCATGCACGAGGGCGAAATAGTAGAACGCGGAAGGCATGACGAGCTCCTCGCCCTCGACGGATACTACAAACGCCTGTGCGATATGCAGAGCTTTTGAAAATACATAGACACCTTTAAATATATTCCCATGAAACGCAACTGCATTACCTCCCTGTTACCCTTCCTCCTCCTTTTCCTCTACGGATGCGCCGCACCGGACGGGCGCAAAGACATCGGCTCGGCCTATCACTTCGACGCTCCGGCGCGTATATGGGAGGAGATGCTCCCGCTCGGCAACGGACGCATAGGCATGATGCCCGACGGCGGCATAGAGCGCGAAACAATCGTGCTTAA
The DNA here is from genome assembly GCA_031267205.1 of Tannerellaceae bacterium. Taxonomy (GTDB): domain Bacteria; phylum Bacteroidota; class Bacteroidia; order Bacteroidales; family Tannerellaceae; genus DFXE01. Next base: position 6,775 of record JAIRZN010000051.1, read on the forward strand.
CGAAATATCGCTATGGTCGGGAGGCCGGCAAGACGCCAATAACCCGTATGCATACCGCTTTTTATACAATATCAGGCGGCTGCTCTTCGAAGGACGCAACGACGAGGCGCAGAGCCTTATGTACGAAACCTTCGCCTGCAAGGGCAAAGGCAGCGGACAGGGAAACGGTGCGGACGTCCCCTACGGAAGCTACCAGATGCTCGGCAAGCTGGCCTTCGACCATACTTACTTCAATAACGAACAGGACACGGTATCGGGCTACCGCCGTGAGCTGAACCTCGACGAGGCGATGAGCAACGTCTCTTTCCGAAGGGGTGAGACCCTATACACCCGCAGCATGTTCACCTCCTTCGGCGGAGACCTGGGCGTCGTACACCTCGCGGCTGACAACGGGGCGCTTAACTTTACGCTCGGAATAAGCCGCCCCGAACGCTGCAACGTGACCGTAGAGGACGGCGACCTCCTGATGCGCGGACAGCTCAACAACGGTACGGACGGCAAGGGTATGCGCTACGCCGCACGTGTGCGTGTGGTACTGACCGGAGGAGGCTCGCTGTCGGCTTCGGATACTGCGGTATCGGTGCGTAACGCCCCTGAGGCGATCGTCTTTGTCAGTATGGCTACGGATTACTTCGGCAACGACCCCGACGCATCGGCCCTGTCCCTGTTGGAAGCCTCCTGCGGGAAAGATATTTCAACCCTCAAGGAAGAACATATCGCCCTTTACAGCCCACAGTTCAAGAAGGCCGGCTTAGACCTCGGTCGACGCGCCGGAAAGGACGAGCTACCGATCGACCGCCGCCTGTCCGCCTTCAGCGAAGACCACGACGACCCCGGACTGATAGCCCTCTACTTCCAAATGGGCCGCTACCTCCTGATCTCCTCCACCCGCCCCGGCCTGCTTCCCCCAAACTTGCAGGGACTATGGGCAAACACGATACGCACGCCCTGGAACGGCGACTATCACCTCAACATCAATCTCCAGATGAACCATTGGCCGGCCGAAGTAACCAACCTCCCCGACCTTCACCTCCCACTGATAGAATGGACAAAGCGTCAGGTAGCAAGCGGCGAGCAAACGGCGAAGGTATACTACAACGCACGCGGCTGGGTGACGCACATACTTGGGAACGTATGGGAGTTCACAGCGCCGGGCGAGCATCCGTCGTGGGGAGCCACCAATACGTCGGCGGCCTGGCTCTGCGCCCACCTGTACTCGCACTACCTGTATACGCAGGACAAGGATTACCTCGGCGAAGTATATCCCGTCATGAAAGGCGCAGCCCTCTTCTTCGCAGATATGCTGGTAGAAGACCCGCGCAGCGGCTATTTAGTGACGGCGCCTACGACTTCCCCCGAAAACGCCTTCCTTTTCAAGGACAAAACGGTTAGCGTCAGCGCCGGCTCGACGATGGATAACCAGATAGTGCGCGAACTCTTCGATAACACCATCGAAGCCGCCTCCATACTCGCCGTCGACACCGCCCTTGCCGGAGAACTGTCGGCCAAACGCGCCCGCCTCATGCCTACCACGATAGACGAGGACGGCCGTATCATGGAATGGCTTGAGCCTTTCACGGAAGCCGAGCCGCACCACCGCCACGTCTCGCACCTGTACGGCCTCTACCCCGGCAACGAGATAACCGTCGACGGCACGCCCGACCTTGCGCAAGCCGCACGCCGCACCCTGGAAGCCCGCGGTGACAAGAGCACCGGCTGGTCGATGGCCTGGAAGATAAACTTCTGGGCGCGGCTGCACGACGGCGAACATGCCTATAAACTGTTGTGCGACCTCCTGGCGCCGTCACTCGTGCGCGAAAGCGGCGCGTACCGTCTGCGAGGCGGCGGGACGGCTCCCAACCTGCTGTGCATGCACCCACCCTTCCAGATCGACGGCAACTTCGGCTCCTGCGCAGGCATAGCGGAGATGCTCCTGCAAAGCAGCCGCGGAAGTATAGAACTGCTCCCTGCCATACCCGAAGGGTGGAAAGACGGCAGCTTCTACGGATTAAGGACGCCCGGCGGCGGCGAAGTGTCCGCCGTGTGGAAAGACGGACGCCTGTCTGAAGTCGCCCTCAACGCCACCGCCCCATACGTATACCGCATAAAACTACCGGCAGGCTCGGACGAAGTCGGCATACAGATAAACCAAACCCCGGCGTCCCTGCCGGTAATCGACGGCGCGCTGGTAATAAGCATGCAAGCAGGCGATAGCCTGTCGCTGTCATTCAAAGGCGGCGCATAAACCTACATTTCACAAGTACGGGATTAGACTCCTCCGCCCCTGCCGAAAGAAGAGCAGGCCGGAGGAAGAAATACAAATGTCCGCCGTCCATTACGAACGGGCTGCTATCATAAGCGACCGGCACAGGCGCGAGGCTGTGATAATCGTCCAACCACCGGTCGGCCACGCATGTTGCCTGCGCCCGCTTATCGTAGGTCACCCAGTACGTCTTGTCGTCGTTGCGGAAGGAAAAGGCGGCCGCGTAATCATTCTCGTAGAAATTACCGTAAGCATAGATGTAAGACATCCCGGCCGCCTTGATGGAGAAGTCGCGGATGTCCTCGTATCGTTCGTTATAAAATGCAGTCGGCGTATGATGTTTACCGAAGTCGAGCACATACTTGGGATAGGTAACATAATCGGGCGTGAAACCGTAAACCGTATCCGACGAACTGAAATGGAATGTCGGGGAGGATGCGGAACCGAAATTACTCGCGTCAATGACATAGAAATAGCTTGCCATATGTTTATCTATCGGGAAATAGCTCGCCGTAATTTCCGACGTCTGCGTATCATACCTTATTAATTTGCCGTCGGTCGAGTCGGAAACCATGTTGTTGTTGTAAAAAAGGTATGCGGAACGACCGGCCTTGTGAAACGCAAACGAAGGAAACGGCATTGCAGTTTCGCCGGTAAAACGTCCGTCGAGACCGTACCGGCATATCTTCCGCCCCCTCATATCCAAAAGTTCGATAGTATTATCATCCGCATCATAAAGTATGTCCGTGAGCGAAAGATATTCGCCCGGCCCCGAACCAAAGCGATTCAGCTCAAGCAATGCATCGCCGGTGTTGACATCGAAGACAATCAAACTTTTGCCCGAAAGCAAGAACAACTTATCCCCGTACACCTTCGCCCGCTCTATCTCGCCTACCAAGCAGGAATCGGATAAGGCGACGTACGACACATCCTCAAAGTATTCGGAAAGCTTCAATATCCCTGCGCGGTCGACGTCAACCGCAATTACCCGTACCGTCGCCGCCGGGCTGTGTGCGGTACGCGAGCAACCCGCCGGCGCAATCATGGCCGTAAGGGATATAACGTAAAAAAGAGCCGTCAGGCATTTGTGATCCGTCTGTTTCATTACTTTACTGTATTGCTTTTGCGGTATTTTGTCATTCCTGTCAGTCATGTTCCTTCACCAAATCAAAGCGATGGAAACATAGCTCGTCATCGCTAAATTCAGGATTCATGGAATGGCTGCTTGAAATATAGAGGCCATCTTCCCTGATGAACATGATATTTGAATTGTATGTATAATCTGGAAACATTGTCTCGCCTATGATATTGAGTTTCCTGTCCAGGATAATGATAGAGAAATTCTTGCGGCCGTATTGCATAAGTTCCATTCCTATGCCGCGTATTTGTCTGTCTATTTTTGTTTCAGGGTAGGCTACGCGATAATAGACATCCCTGTATTCATCATAGAGCATGTTTCCGTAATTGGGATTTTCACACATATCCTCAATTGTCAGATTACCGTAATCGTCGAGCAATTTCACCTTGTCAATATATCTGCTTTTTATCTCTTTCCGGTGAACGGTTTTGTGGTCGGGCGATGCAATATATACGCTCTCATCGAAATAGAAGGCGTAAATGAATTTCTCACCATCATAGCAACGGCTTACATAAATTTCGATCCCAGCTGTTTTCGCCTTGTTATCCGCCCCTGGGAATGAAGGATAGGAGAAATCCGGTAAGGCTTCCACCGTGTAATCCGTTAAATCAATTGTCGCACATACGGGACTAATTTCCGCCCATCTATTGCACATAGGCATGATATACATCTTATTTTCCATAATCATAATGGGATGATTGGTACTTGAGGTTGAATAAAAATACATCAACAATAGATTATCTGTTGTTTTCTCGTATTGAAATTTCCTCTTCACCGTAGCATTCCTGTCAATCATGACAATTTCCGGCATTGGACGGGTGGTCAGGAATATGCTATCCATACTTTTTATGTGGTATCCGTGAAAAGAACCTACTCCATTGCTCCCTTCGTATTGCGGTTTTATTCTGAATCCCAGTTCCCCGGAATCCATATCGTAGAACAAAATATCGTTTTGTCCCCAATTCTGGAAAGTTAGCCACTCTTTCCCCGTCTCGTCCGTGTATGGGAACAAAGCCGAAGGATCATTCTTTGTACGCTCATCCAAAAGGAAACACAATTGTTCATCCGATTTTTCCAGGATAAATGTGCCGCTCAGGCGAGAGTTTCTTTCCTGGCACGACAGGAGCACAATAACAAACGATATGCCGATTACGTGATACGCTATCCTCCGGTATTTAAACAAGGAGTAACAGCAGGACGGGATTTTGATCATCTGCGGTGTAGTTTATTAAGTAAGTATTCATAATTAGTTTAAATGATTCGTATACGACGGTAGATTCATCGCTTAATTTGTTTTTGATTTCCCACAAAGGTAATAATTTTCCAAACAGGCGATAAAAGGATGCATGAACGCCTCCCTGAAGTTCAAAAAGCGAGACATTCCCATCAAAGCCGCCTCTGAAACCTTGCAGGGAAACCGTTTTGAGTTTATTATCCGGCTCTATGGGGTCGACCGGTTTCCCAAAGGGGTCGACCGGTTTCCCAAAGGGGTCGACTGGTTTCCCAAAGGGATCGACCCCTTTCGCTTGGGGGTCGACCCCTTTCGCTTGGGGGTCGACTACTTTTGCTTGGGGGTCGACTACTTTCGCTTGGGGGTCGACTACTTTGCCAAAGTAATCGAATGCAAAGCCATAGCATTCGAATGCTTTGCCGATGTAATCGAATGCTTTGCTAAAGTAATCGAATGCCTTGCCGGCGCATTCGAATGCACTGCTGATGTAATCGCATGCAAAGCCATAGCATTCGCATGCTTTGCCAAAGTAATCGAATGCAAGGGTTGTGTAATCGAATGCTTTGCCGATGTATTCGAATGCACCGGCTGTGTAATCGAATGCTTTGGCTTTGCATTCGAATGCTTTGGCGGGTTAATCAGGGGGAATCGTATGCGGGGAGGGTGCGGATATTATCGTTAGAATCAAAATAATGAATATCTTTGTGTCTATATAAGTATACGGATGAAAAAAACTCAAAATCAGCAAGTATAATGATAAAACAGAAAACCTATCCGATAGATAAATTCGTTTATCCGGTGCAGACCTTTATCCGTCAGGAAAAATCAAGTGGGATTGTGTTGGGAGTATGTGTGCTCATCGCTTTATTTATGGCTAATTCGCCGTGGTCGGAGGAATATTTCAATTTTTTTGAACATAAGTTCGGTTTCCGGTTTGACGGGAAGTCTTATTTGGAATTTACTATCCATCACTGGATAAATGACGGGTTGATGGCCGTTTTCTTTTTTGTTGCAGGCCTCGAACTCAAGCGGGAGATAGCGTGCGGGGAGTTGTCGAATCCCCGTAAGGCTATGTTGCCTGTCGCCGCGGCGTTTGGCGGGATGATTGTTCCCGCTTTCATCTATTTCCTTTTTAATCCGTCGGGCGACGTACATGCCGGCTGGGGCATACCGATGGCTACCGACATTGCTTTCGCTTTGGGCGTTTTATATTTACTGGGGAAAAAAGTCCCGCTATCGCTAAAGGTATTCCTCACCGCCTTGGCAATTGTAGACGACCTGGGCGCTGTCCTTGTGATCGCCTTTTTCTATACTTCGGATATATCGGTAGTGAACCTTTTTATCGGTTTCGTCTTTATCTAGACGATGTACTTGGGCAACCGGCTTGGGATACGCAACCTGTTCTTTTATGCCTTATTGGGCGTAGCGGGCGTTTGGACGGCCTTTTTATTATCCGGCGTGCATGCGACTATCGCCTCCGTTATAGCCGCCTTCACGATACCGGCGGACGTCAGGATAGGGAAGAGCGATTATATAGGCAAGATACGTAAATACCTCGCCCGCCTGGAAACGACAGGCGCGGCGGATGAAAAACCGGCGTCCCTATCCGAAAACCAGTTAGAGACGCTGGTGGAAGTGAAGCGGGATACCAACCTCGCCATACCTCCGCTGCAACGATTGGAACATGCCCTGCATCCGACGGCGATATTCATCATCGTCCCCATTTTCGCCCTGGCCAATGCAGGCGTTTCCATGCATCTTGACGCAGGACGGCTGTTCGGCAGCGTGACGATGGGCGTAGCCTTGGGACTGCTTATAGGAAAGGCCGTCGGCGTGATAGGCACGACTATGCTGCTGGTGAAGCTGAAGCTGTCGCCCTTCCCCGACGGGATGAACTTCAGGCATTTGCTTGGCGGCGGGATGCTGGCCTCGATAGGTTTCACCATGTCGTTGTTCATAACCTCGCTGGCATTCACGAATCCCGGCCATATGGTTGAAGCTAAGGTCGGCATCTTCTCCGCGTCCATACTTGGAGGCATATCCGGGTACCTTATCCTGAGCAGGAACACTAAACCATGATTTTTACATACATTCGCGTCATGAAATATATATACGCGGCTAAATATGGGCTACTGCTTGTTGTGTGGGCGATGATATTGTCCACGTGCCGGTCCGCTCATCCGCTTACCCTGCCCGCCGCAGGGATGAGGGCGGGGCGTATGCCTGCGCTTCCCGGCATACCGGTCTCGGCGGGCTACCGCCTGCATGTTCCCTTTGCGCCATGGGAAGAGTTCGAGGTTCCACCCCTGCCGGTGGTGCGTATAACGGAGGAGTTTCTCCCCCGCGACATTAATCATGTGTCTTCGACCGACCCTGAGCTGTTCGCCGAGAGCGACGTTTTGCGTATAGACCTGATGCGTCTTCAGATGGGAGCGTACTCGTTTCCGCTACCGGGCGCTAAAATGATTTCACCCTACGGCGGCCGCCGCAAGACACATACAGGGGCCGACCTGAAGACGTATGCCGGCGATACGGTGCGCGCCGTCTTCGATGGTATTGTACGTATGGCCAAATCATATTCCGCATACGGCAATGTAATAGTTATCCGCCATTTCAACGGATTGGAAACGGTGTATAGCCATAACTCGCGCCACCTGACAACGCAAGGCGCACACGTAAAAGCCGGTCAGCCGATAGCCTTGACCGGACGAACAGGGAGGGCAACTACCGAACACCTGCATTTTGAGACGCGCATCAACGGGCGTCCCTTTGATCCAAGCCTTTTATTCAATTGGGAGACACAGGCATTGCAGGAAAAAGTCCTCGTATGCACCAAGAATAAAAACCGGATAGACGTATCCACCATAAACCCGTTATTGCTGCGCGCCACGCATTGAGGCCGGAGGGGTTAAAAAATGCGTAATATGCAGCATTTCGCTGTTTTTACACATCAGTAAGTTAAAGATTATGTATTTGCATGACAGTTTTACGGAATTTATTTATGTTTGTGTGTAAACAAACTAACAACAAAAAAGATACAATAAAATGAGACCAACTAAATTAAGAATTATGCTCATGATGCTTCCTGTGGCCCTTGGCCTTGCCGCCCAGGAAGAGTTCTTCGATGATGTTTATTTCTCTTCCGACAGGAACAAAAAGAACAATAAGACGGAAACGAAGAAAGATATACCGGAAAACAGGGACGTGGACGAATATAACCGGCGATACGAAGCCTCCGACGAATTTTACGCCGAAGACGATGATACGGTTATATTACAGGAAAGTGAACGCACCTCGGACTCAGAGTATACGGAACGAATCATCCGTTACCATTCGCCAAGCAAGATAACAATAGCAGGCGCCGACAGGGTCGACTTACACCTTAGCGACGGATACTATGCTTACAGCTATGACACGGATTATAGCGACGGGGGAACCAACGTGAATGTCAATGTCAACTTCGGCAATAGCTGGAGGGGCTGGGACCCTTACTATTATAGCGGATGGTATAACCCATGGTTTTATAGCCCATGGCGTTACTCCTGGTACGGCCCCTCCTGGAGTTGGGGTTGGGGAGGCTTCCACACAGGGTTCTATGACCCGTGGTATTACTCCGGCTGGTACGGCTCCTCATGGGGTTACGCCTACTACCCGCACTATCACCACCACGGATATTATGGCGGATACAACGGGTATTATTCACTCCGCAGTTCTTCGGGACGTTCTTCATACCCAGGTGGAAGGAGTTCGGCTTCGTACAACGGCCGCAACAGGGTTTCCTCAAGCAACAGGGTTTCTTCGAGCAGCAACTACTCATCCTCCGGGCGTTCATCGTCTTTGAGGAGCGGAAGCAGTTCACCCTCCAGAATATCCTCAAGCGGTTCATCATCCGTGAACTCCTCCGGTCGCGGCTCCTCCTCAGCTCCGCGATATACGGAAGGAGTGACCAGCAGTCGGCGTTCACCCTCAGTAACAACCACCCCGACAAACACAGAGCGCACACGTGTCAGCTCAAGCTCCAACAATTCCACGTCACGCAGCCAGACGACAGTAACGCCGTCCGGTTCGACACGTTCGACAAGCAATACGCAAAGCTCCCGTTCCTCGTCTTCCAGCAGTTCGTCCTCATCACGCAGTTATACGGCGCCCTCCACCACCTCATCAAGCAGCAGTTTCAGCGGCGGCTCGACAGGCGGCGGACGTTCGTCATATAGCGGAGGTGGAGGCGGCGGAGGCGGTCGTTCCAGCGGAGGCGGTCGCGGCAGGTAAAGACAAATCATCAGGAAATGTAATTGTTGATTAAAGAAGAAGAAGATAGAAATGATGAAAAAAGTTAGTATTATAATTTCGGCGCTGGTATTCGTTAGCAGCGCCGTCTTTTCGCAAGGACAATTGGATGCATATAAATATTCCCAGACCGATATAGGCGGGACAGCCCGCTACCTTGGTATGGGCGGAGCGTTCGGAGCCTTAGGCGGCGATATTTCCGTGATGGGCGCAAATCCGGCAGGTTTGGCCGTTTATCGCAGTTCGGAAATTGTAACCACGCTAAGTCACAAGTCTATGTCCGCACAAACAAACTGGCTGGGTTCTACCGCCTCAGGAAGCCGTGCCGGACTGAATTTTGACAATATAGCATACGTCAGTTACTTCCCAACGTCTAACGACGCCGGCATACTGGGGTGGAACGCAGGATTCTCATACAACCGGATAAAGGACTATCACCGTAATTATAGCATGCAGGGTATGGGAGATGAAAACTATTCGCTGACAGATTATATGGCAGAACGCGCGAATGCACGCGGAGTACATGCCGACAACCTTGCAATCACTAAGGACGGTCCCGACCCGTATGCCGGCAATAACGACTGGATGAGCGTTCTGGGGTATGACGCCGTCCTTATAGACGCCTTTAGTGATAACCGGACGAAATACTTCAGCACTTTCGGAGAAGTAGTAGACGGAGGAAAATGGAATCCCTACAAACTTGCCGGCAGGGAATTAAACGTGACGGAAAGAGGCTCTGTCGACCAGTATAATATAGCATTCGGACTGAATATTTCAAACTATGTCATGTTTGGCGCCGACATTGCTATTACGGATATAAACTACCACTATAACTCTTACTTCGCAGAAGAATTTACAAATACCAACAGTATGAAATTGGAAAACCGGCTGACAACGAAAGGGGAAGGCTATGCGCTCAATGTAGGCGTTATTGTCAGGCCGGTAAACTTTCTGAGACTTGGGGTTGCCTATAATTCGCCTACCTGGTATAAGATGTCCGACTTTTATCAGGCAACGGCAAGCAGCGATACCTATTATTGGAAAGAACCGATAGAAGGAGCACACACACCGGAAAACGCTTCTTACGACTATGAATACCGTTCGCCGGACAGATGGTTGTTCAGCGCAGCGCTCGTCATAGGGCAGTCGGCCTTGCTGAGCGTCGACTACGAACGTACAAACTATGCGAGTATGAAGATGTATAACAGGGAAGGCGTGGAAGACCGGATAACCAATGGCGATGTGAAGGACAACTTCAGCTCTGCCGGAACACTTCGCGTAGGCGGCGAACTGAAAGTAACGCCACGTTTCGCCGTACGTGCCGGAGCCGCATGGATAGGTAGTCCGGTGAAAGACGTTCTAAAGAATGCCTCGGCGGAGGTTTATACAGTAGGTACAATTCCCCACTATACCATTGAGAAAAGCCTGACGAATTACACTGTGGGGTTAGGCTATCGTTTTACTCCAAGCTTCTACGTAGACTTGGCTTATGTGCTGAAATCAGAGAGGGAAGATTTGTATGCCTTCTCAAACATCTACGATACGAAAGGAGACAAGATAATAAATTCTCCATTCGCTTCACTGAAAACAAAGACCTCCCAAGTAGCGTTTACACTTGGGTTCAAATTCTAAGGATTTTATAATAGGCGTGAAAAAAATTGCCGGAGAGTGGGAAGTAAAGAAATAATGATTATTTTTGTGCCGCAATACCAGGAGAGGTGTTGCGGAAACCGGAGAGATGGCAGAGTGGTCGATTGCGGCGGTCTTGAAAACCGTTGAACTGAGAGGTTCCGTGGGTTCAAATCCTACTCTCTCCGCA
>JAIRZN010000053.1 GCA_031267205.1 Tannerellaceae bacterium
GAGTCAAAGCTATCCCTGCGTATAAAGCAGGACGAAGGGATGAAGATTTCCACTTCGGGCAGGCCGTCGCTAATCATGGAGATAACAGGCGTCCCGGCGGCTACGGTCTCGTTAGCCTCAAAGAGGCATTTCTGCACATATCCGTCGAAAGGCGCGCACAGCCTGACGTCGGCCAGGGCGTTGCGATGCGCCTCGTACTTGGCTGTGATTTGTTTAAGCCCGTAGACCGCCTTGTCGTAATCGTTAGGCGTTACTCCATTCTTTTCGTACAGGGCCATGATACGTTCGGCTTCGGCCCTTATCTGTTTGTATTCGGCTTCGGTAGCGTCAAGCTGGAGGGCATAGTCGCGCGAGTCCATCTCGGCCAACACCTGTCCTTTCCTTACATAATGTCCCGCCTCGACGTATACCTTCGCAATCGGGCCGCTAATGCGGAATGCGAGGTTAACGTCGGATGCGGCTTTCACTTTACCGGGAAAGGTGAGGCGTTGCGCTTCGCCATATCCCAGAGCGACGGCAGTCTTTACCGTCCTGACGGCATCGCCGCCCGCCTTGTCATGCGAACAGGCCGCGCCGAGCAATGCGCCGCCTGTAGCCAGTAGTAAAAATAAGCTCTTCATATTACATATAGTTTAATATTCACGGCAAAGGTAGGGTGTAATTATGCTTCAATCAACCATGCATTTAGTCAAAAATGCTTTATTTATGCGCTTTTCCGTATACAAACGGCCTGTGCGACGATGTCACGGACGGCTGCGGCGCAGAAATATACGTCTCAACTGTGATGATAAGGTTCGTTGTTGATGATGGTCATGGCGCGATAGAGCTGTTCGGTAAAAAGGAGGCGTATCATCTGATGCGAGAAGGTCATCCGGCTCAACGACAGGCTCTCCGGCGCGGCGTCATATAGCTGCCGGCTGAAGCCGTATGGTCCGCCAATGACGAAGACCAAGCGTTTGCGCACAGTGTGCATCTTTCCCCCTATGTAAGCGGCGAAGTCTTCGGAAGAGTAAGTCGTCCCCCTCTCGTCGAGCAGCACGCAAGCATCTCCCGGCTGAAGCGCTTTGAGGATAAGCTCCCCCTCCTTTTCCTTTTGCTGCGCCTCAGGCATGTTGCGAGTGTTCCTCAGATCCGGGACGACGGATACTTCAAAGGGCAGGTAGCGGTTTATCCGCTTCCCGTACTCCTCAATAGCTTGGGTATAGGCGGAGCTATCGGTTTTCCCTATCATAAGCAATACAATCTTCATTCGGTAAGCTGTTATCAGTGGGTTTTTAACGCTGATGAGTTGCTAAAGTAGTAATTTTTGTTGTTCTTTGCATTTAATTACCTTAAAAAAGAGAGATTATGGTACGGATTGTATTAGTTTTCGCATTAATTTTCTCATCCCTTCATACGCAGGCTGTGGATATAAGCGCAATTTCCGCCGCCTTCAAAGCCGGAAACGCCTCGTCCCTTGTTTCATACTTGGATCAGGAGGTAGATATAGCAGTTCCGGGTACGGCGAAGAAGTGTGATGCAAACGGAGCGGTAACATTGTTAAACTCCTTTTTCGGTTCAAACAAACCCGCAGGTTTTACCGTCGTACATAACGCAGACAAGAAGGAAAGCGGATTCTTAGTAGGCAAGCTCGCCACGTCAAAGGGAGAGTTTCGCGTAAACCTCACCTACCGGACGGAGAATGACAAGGCAATCATACAATCCATACGGATAGAATAGACGTAATCATGGATAACCTGACAAACGAACTTATACGGTTAGCCTTCGCCGAAGACATAGGAGACGGTGATGTGACGACGCTGTGCTGCATTCCGCCTTCGGCTAAAGGAAAGAGCAAGCTAATCATAAAGGAAGATGGCGTCCTAGCGGGAGTGGAAGTAGCCGGATACATCTTCCGGTCTTTCGATCCAGGACTGGTGTTCACCATGCACGCAAAAGACGGGGAGGAAGTGAAAAGGGGCGACATCGCCTTTACGGTAGAGGGGAAAGTCAGGTCGTTGTTGCAGACCGAACGCTTAGTGTTGAACGTAATGCAACGCATGAGCGGTATCGCCACAACTACCCGCAAGTATGTAAAAGAGCTAGAAGGAACAAATACGCGCGTATTGGATACCCGCAAGACTACTCCGGGTATGCGTATGCTTGAGAAAGAGGCGGTACGCATAGGCGGAGGCGTGAATCACCGGATCGGGCTGTTTGACATGGTGCTTTTGAAGGACAACCATGTAGACTTTGCCGGCGGTATAGCCCCGGCCATCTCCTGCGCCCGCAACTACCTGAAAGAACACGGTAAAAGCCTGAAGATAGAGATAGAAGTACGCAACTTCGACGAACTTGGGCAGGTATTGCAGGCAGGAGGAGTAGACCGCATCATGCTTGATAACTTCAGCGTCGACGACACCCGCGAAGCCGTCCGCCTCATAGCCGGCCGCTACGAAACGGAATCCTCCGGCGGCATCACATACGACAACCTCAGGGCATATGCCATGACCGGCGTAGACTACATCTCGGCGGGCGCGCTCACCCATTCGGTAAAAAGCCTTGACATGAGCCTTAAAGCAGCAGGGGAAAAGGAATGAAAGTCAGGATTGTCAACACATCGCACCATCCGTATCCCGAATACGCCACGCCCCTGTCGGCAGGGATGGATATACGCGCCAACCTCACTGACCCTGTACGTTTGGACCCGCTCGAACGTAAGCTGATACCAACGGGACTGTATATCGCGTTGCCCGAAGGCTGCGAAGCACAGATGCGCCCGAGAAGCGGCCTGGCGTTGAAACACGGCGTCTCGTTGCTTAATACTCCCGGAACGATTGATGCGGACTATCGCGGCGAGATCGGGATCATCTTAGTCAACCTCTCTTCCGAAGCCTTTACGGTAAATGACGGCGAACGGATTTGCCAGATGGTCGTCACCACGCACAGCCGTGTGGAATGGGAGCCTGCGGAAACATTAGATCCGACGGAGCGCGGTGCAGGCGGCTTCGGTCACAGCGGCTATAAATAAGGCTCGAACTCTCGATTTATTTATTTATTTTTGTCCCGTAATACTTATCATAGACAACAAGACGACCGGAATATGGTGAAACAGGTAGTTTATATATTGCTGTGTTTACTCCCCTTTGTGGAAGCCGGGGGACAGGATGCGAAAGACAGGCGCAGGTTTGATTATTTCTTCTACGAAGGCCTGAACCTGAGAAGCGTAGGCAAATATGATGCGGCTTTCGATATGTTTACGCACTGCATGTCCATCGACTCGACTTCATCCCCCCTGCTGTACGAATTGTCGACGTTCCATATGCAACTGAACCGCCCCGATAAAGCCGTCGAGATGCTGAAGCAGGCCGTGAAGTACGGCGACGGCAATTTCACCTACAAAATAGCTATGGCCACCATCCTGCGGAATCAGGGAATGTACGGCGAAGCTGTCGAAGCATACGAAGAATTAGTGGCCGACTATCCCGAAAAAATGGAATTGTATTACTATTTAGCCGACGCCCTCACACAGGAAGGCGGAATAGCCGGAGCTATCGACACATATGACACGCTCGAATCCATAGTGGGAATGAACGAAGGCATATCCATGCAGAAGTACAGGCTTTACAATATGCTGGAAGAGTCGGACAACGCCTTCAGGGAAGTGGAAAAGCTCGCTGCAAAATTCCCGACAGAGTCGCGCTATCCTATTATCATAGGCGACCTGTTCCTGGAAAAGGGGAAGACGGAAGAAGCCTACGAATCATACCGGAAAGCATACGCAATCGACCCGTCGAACCCCTATTATATTGTCGCCATGGCTAACTATTACGAAGCGACAAACGATAAAGCGGCGGCCGAAACGCAGATACGCAATGCTCTTGTTAATGACAAATTAGACATCGAAACAAAAGTAGGAATCCTCTCCCGCTATATCCTCCGCTTGCAGCAATCGCAAAAGGAAACCGAAAACGCTACGACTCTATTTGAAACCCTTATAGAACAGCACCCGGAAGAGAATGAACTAAGGCTTATGTACGGCGGAATATTACTGTCAAACGGGAAGTTGGAAGAAGCCAAGTTTCAATTCCAGTTGGTTGCGGAGATGGAACCCGGTAACGCCGAAGCATGGCAACGGCTACTCGACGTTTCCCTCAAAATACAAGATAGCAAAGAGATTATCCGAATCTGCACGAAATGCATAGAGCTTTTCCCCGATGCGGCCGAATACTACTTCTATTTAGGCATAGGTTATTATCAGGAGGAGAACTACGAAAAAGCTCTGGAGGTATACAAGGAAGGCATCGTCACCGTGCCGGCTGATAATAAAGAGCTTAAATCCGTCTTCTACACCCAGATAGGAGACATATCACACCAGGCGGGACAGGCCGAAGACGCTTATGCCGCCTACGAACAAGCCCTGGAACTGAACGACAAGAATGTCCTAGCGCTCAACAATTACGCCTACTTCCTCTCCTTAGCAAACATAGACCTGAAAAAGGCCGAGCGCATGAGTGCGCAGTGTATTAAGCTGGAGCCCGATAATGCTACATATTTAGACACATATGCCTGGATATTTTTTAAGCAGGGGAATTATACGCTGGCCAAATTTTACATCGAAAATGCGCTCAAGAAAGACAGTTCCAATAGTTCGGAACTCGTTGATCATTACGGCGACATTCTATTCATGTCAGGTAATAAGGCGGAAGCTGTTATCCAATGGAAAAAGGCTAAAGAAATGGGCAAGAACAGCAAGACGCTTAACAGGAAAATAACAGAAGAAATATTTATTGACGATGAAACTACTAAGTAACACTCAGACAATACGCACTCTGACGCTATGCGTTACGGCGTTTTTATTGCTCTTTACCGGGTGCAAGTCACGCCGGCTTACTATCGCCGAAACATCGACGGCAACGAAGGAGGCGAGCGAATTTTTCTTTTCGCTCAACGGACGATCCTTTCAGTACCGGACATTCTCGGCCCGTACGCGGGCGGAATTGAGCTTCTCGGGCAAGGAATTAAATTCACGTGTTGACATCAAGATGGTAAAAGATAGCGTCTTCCAGCTCTCTATACTGCCGCTGCTCGGAATCGAAGCTTTCCGTATCGAGTTCGGCCGCGACAGCATAAAAGTTATCGACCGCTTGAACAAATACTATGCCGTTGAAAGTTACGCCGGATTGAAAGGCAATACACCCGTCGACTTCAACTTCTACAACCTACAGGCGCTTTTCACGAATCGTATCTTCGTGCCCGGCGAACGGGATATTACACCTGTGCAGTATGGCCGTTTCACGCTGCAAAACAACGGCGGCGTTATCGAAGCGCGGATAAGAGACGCAATGAAACTGCTTTACGCCTTCAAAGCCGATAACGAAGAAAAATTACTCTCAACCCGGGTCACCGATTCTTCGGAACGCTACGCCTTGCAATGGAGCTACGGAGACTTCCGACTCGAGGAAAAGCAGATTTTCCCCATGCTAATGGAAGCGCGGGCGATGAACGACGGAGTAACGGCAGGCAAATTGAAGTTGTATTTCTCGCGCATACAGCGCGATATTCCTGTCGACATGAACTTTGCCATCCCTGATAAATACAAGCGTATCACCTTCGCCGACATCTTGAAAGGACTTAAATAGATGCAAGTATGAGGAGGCTCATTTATATAGCGGCATTTGTGGTTTTTACAGCAACAGCTTTCGCCCAAAGGTCTGCCAGGGTGAGAGAAATGGAAAACCAACGTAAAGCCGCTCTGAATGAAATAGAACTCACCAACCGTCTGTTGTCTGAGACCAATGAATCGGCAAAAAACTCGCTCAACCGACTGAACCTCCTCACCCAACGTATCGGACAGCGCAAACGGGTCGTCTACCTGCTTAATCAGGAAATAGCCCTTATCGACAGGGAAATAATAAGTCTCCGTGATGAAATATCTTTCTTAGAAAAAGAACTGAACGCTAAGCGAATCAACTATGGGGCTTCCGTGAAGAAGCTGCAAAATCATTATACCACGCAGGATAAGTTACTGTTTATTTTCTCCGCCAATAATTTCACACAGTCTTTTCGCCGGATGCGCTACCTAAAGGAGTATGCCGACTGGCAAAGGCGTCAAGCCGACGAAATAAGCGTCAGGCAAAAGACGGTCAAGGCCAAATGGGATGAACTTGAAAAAACGCGCAACGAAAAACAAATCCTACTCCATTCACGCGAAGAGGAAACAAAAATACTGCAAGACGAAGAAGCCTTGCAACAGAAGGAAATAAACGAACTGAACAAAAGGCAGAAACGCCTCCAAGACGACCTTAAAAAGAAACAACGCCAAGCCGAAGCCCTGCAAAGACAGATAGAAAAGCAAATCGCCGAAGAAGTAGCCAAAGTCGAAGCTGAAGCCCGTTCCACACGCGAGCAGGAAGAAAAAATAAAAGATAATGCCATAGCCGGCTCAAAAAACGACGCCAACAAGCGCGTAGCCGAAAGCAAAGGAGGTTACGCCATGACAAGGGAGGAAAAACGCTTGTCGGACAATTTCGCCTCCAATCGTGGACGCCTGCCCGCTCCCGTCACCGGACAATACTCAATAGTAGGCACATATGGCGAACAGCAGCATCAGGATCTGAAGTATGTCCGCGTAGTAAACAACGGCATAGATATTCAGGCGACAGCCGGCTCGGAAGCCCGCGCCGTGTTCGACGGAAAAGTTTCTTCGGTACTGGTAGAACGGGGGTACAACAACTGGATTATTGTCCGTCACGGGAATTACCTCACCGTATACTGCAACCTTAGCGAAATATATGTAAAACGTGGCGATACGGTAAAGGCGCGGCAGTCTCTGGGCAAAATTTTCACAGACAGCGAAAACGATAACGCCACAATCTTCCATTTCGAACTCTGGAAAGAAAGGGAAAAGCAAAACCCCCAACCCTGGCTCAGCCGCTGATATGCAAGTATAAGTTCTTTTATTCGACTCACTTATAAATCGCAGATTTTTATGTAAGTTTCTCCTATGAATGCTCTTTAAATTTTACTCCAACTGATTATCAATATTCCACAAATAATTTTTATCGAAATTACTCTTTTTTTTTGGCACATATTATAATAAAAATCATTCATAAGTTTTATAAATCATATAAGGGGGGGAAGACATATGATGCAACTGCGGGGTGAACATTACGACTGGAACTTACTTTAGCATAATACTGTGTGACGATGTTATTCCGGTTGATAATGCATATATTCGCGATATGGTTCGGAAGATAATACATGTGGATATGGATGCCTTTTACGCCTCGGTAGAGCAGAGAGACTATCCCGAATATCGCGGCAAGCCATTGGCCGTTGGGTATCCGGAGGCAAGAGGCGTCGTTGCGGCAGCCAGTTATGAGGCGCGGCGCTATGGAGTGCGGTCGGCCATGCCGTCGAAAACAGCCTTGCGTAAGTGTCCCAATATCATCTTCGTTCCTCCTCGCTTCGACGTATATAAAGGAGTATCATGTCAGATTATGGACATATTCCTCGAATATACGCCACTTGTGGAACCGCTCTCGTTGGACGAGGCGTTCCTTGACGTGACCGAGAATCTCAAAGGTATACCGTCGGCTACGCTCATTGCACGGGAGATAAAACAGCGAATTCGCGAGGAGACGGCTTTGACGGCGTCGGCCGGCGTGTCTTACAACAAGTTCCTGGCCAAGGTGGCTTCGGATTACCGGAAGCCGGACGGCTTGTATGTTATTCGTCCAGAGGATGCCGAACGCTTCGTGGAATCGCTGGAGGTAGAGCGTTTCTTCGGCGTGGGCAAGGTGACGGCCGGAAAGATGCACCATCTCGGCATACATACGGGAGCCGATCTAAAGCGATTGGACGAAGAACGCCTCGTACGCTATTTCGGCAAAGCGGGTCATGCATATTACGAGAACGCGCACGGCATAGACAATCGTGAGGTTAACTCCAATCGCATCCGTAAATCAGTCGGTGCTGAGAACACGTTTGACACAGACATCGAGACGTCGGCAAGGCTTACGTCTGAACTCCACCGCATCGCCCTTCGCGTATGGGATCGTATCGAAGAGGATAAGTTCTATGGGCGCACGGTTACGCTAAAAATTAAGTATATGGACTTTGAAATCATTACCCGCCGCAAGACGCTTGCTTCGCCCATCGCCGACTTTGACGTCTTCTGGAATACGTCGAAGGAGATGCTCACCCACATTGAAACGAGCGAAAAAAAAATCCGCCTGATGGGATTGACCATCAGTCATAATGACGATGGTCAACTCCCGCCGGGCGGTATCCAATTAAGAATTAAGTTTAAAGACTAAGACTAAAGCGTAGCCCCAACAAGTATAACTACCAGCAATGAGAGGATAGCGTACAGTTCGGGGAATACGGCCATGACCATCGTGGCGGCGGTTACGTTGTATCCGGCGCCCGTAGCATTGATACCGTTGGCACAGACTTCAGCCTGCCGTATGGATGAATAGATGCCGGAAACAGCCATCATGATTCCCAACATCAGGATAGCGTAGGCGGCAAGCGGAGTGATGTTCGCCGTGAGTTGACCTCGCAACATAAAGAAGCCGACAAGCCCATACAATCCCTGCGAGGCAGGCAGGGCACTGAGTAAAAGATAGGTTCCAAATGCATCGGGATTTTTCTTCATCGCGCCGATCACAGCATTTCCGGTAATTGTCACACCGAGACTACTGGCAACGAACGTGCCCCCAGTCATAATTGCGATACCGATATAAGCCAATAAGATTTCCATAATTCAATCGTTTTAATGTATTA
>JAIRZN010000112.1 GCA_031267205.1 Tannerellaceae bacterium
AGTTCCGTATCCCTCGCCGTCTCAAGGAGCACGGGGACATTGTTCTTCCATAAGACGGCTTTCGGCCTGAAATCCTGGGGGTAGAAATAGACTGCGCCCGCCACGTAGACGTCGCCGCCCGCCACGAATACCGAATTGGCTTTCACCCGTGTAACGTCTCCCTGCGGCTCGTTTAATATCTCAGGCTGACCGTTTTTCCAGACAACA
Source organism: Tannerellaceae bacterium (assembly GCA_031267205.1). Lineage (GTDB taxonomy): Bacteria > Bacteroidota > Bacteroidia > Bacteroidales > Tannerellaceae > DFXE01. Next base: position 208 of record JAIRZN010000112.1, read on the forward strand.
TCGTTTACCCAGTAGCCGTTGTTCCCGGCCGCATATACGACATCGTTCGCCGCTACGAAGACCGACCTCACGGCTGCGCTTTGGGTGACATCGCTGTCGGAGAGGGCCGGTTGCAATTTGCCGTTTTTCCATAACAATGCCCTGCGATAATAATTATTGTAGCTGTTTGTCGCTATCCCGTAGCCGGAGACATATATGTCGCCGTTCGGCGCGATAAACAGATCCTCCCCGTAGGATGCGTTTGCGTTCAGCTCAAGAAGTTGATCCGTAAAAACCAAGGTGTTCGGCTCGCCTTTTATGGCGCATTCCACCTTGATTACCACCGCTTGGCTGTATTCGGTGATCGTTGTGCTTCCCGATATGACATCCGTCTTGGTTCCGGTCACGTATATGTCGCCTTCGTAGACAAAAAGCGAGTTGATGGCCTTGGGGGCGTTGTAGTTAACTATTTCAATCCTCGCGCCGTTTTTCCATATCACGGTTCCGTCGCCTGTGATTACCGAAGGGCTGACTTCGACGTTTGACGTAGCCGATTTACTCCCCGCCGTAGCCGTGATGACGGCTTTTCCGGCGCCGGTTGCTGTTACGACGCCCTGGTTGTCCACGATTGCCACACCTTTGTCGGAAGTCGACCATGTAACGGCGGCGTCTCCGGTAGCGGTGAGCCGTTCGCGGTCGGTAGTGCGTAATTCGAGCGAAGGTTTGTCCAGCGTAACGCCGCTGTCCGATAGCCACTTCGCATAGAGCGTGAAGTTAGCCGTAAGGTCGCTTACGCTGTACGGGAAGTTGATTTTGTATGCCAGGCCCGCGTCCTTGTACCATCCGTCGAACGCCTTTCCGGCGTTGGTCGGGGCGGCCGGTTCGGCAAGGACGCCACCTTTGATTACCTGTGCAGCGTGGTTATCGCCCGCCGGCCATAGGCCCCCGTTCAGTACCCATGTTACCTGCCAGTATTCCGCAACGGAAGCATCCTCCCACTTGGCTTGCAAGGTGATATTGCCTGTCACGGGCGTTGCAAAATCGTAAGCGGCCGTAGCTCCGTTCAAATGCCAGAACAGGAATACGTAACCCTGCTTTGCGGGATTTGCGGGCGCTACGGCTATCTCCCCTGCCTTTACGGTTTGGGCTTGTGGAACGGGAGCGCCTCCGTCCGCGTTAAAGGTGACGGTAAAGGTCGCTTCGGGTTCATCAGCGCCTTTGTCGCAGGAAGTAAAAGCGGTCGCGAGTACGAGCAGACCGGCTAATAAGCGTAATTTGGGTTTCATGACTTTATGTTTAAATAAATAATTGCGGACTTTTCCGATTCGAAAACAAGGCTGTTTGCGTATAATTTTCAAGGTAAAAGTACTGCGGACGCCGATATGCGTCAATTACCCAAAAGAGTAGTTTTTATGTCATGCGTGAAAATTCATCCTTCGCGCGATAGGATGATAGATGAATAATCGGTAGTTTTGCGAAACTTATACATACTTTATGAAACAGATAATTACCTTTTTACTGTTCTTTATGCCTGCATTAAGCGTTAACGGGCAATCACGGGATATAGATTCGTTATTGAATGTATTGGAGACGCAAGAAACAACGAATGCCGTCAAGCTTGATTTATATGAAAAAATCACCGCATATTATTCCCGGAATGATTTGGAGAAAGGGATTGAATACGCCCTGAAAGGCTTGCAACTTGCGGAGAAAGGGAAAGAATCCAAAATGACTTCGTTGTTCAATAAATATCTGGGTATTGTTTACTATTATAAATCAAGTTTTGATACATCACAGATGTATTTGGACAAGGCATTAGCGTTAGCAATAGCGTCTAAGGACGAGCCTTCGCAAATGGCCGCTTACGGCAGTTTGGGGAACCTGTACAGGTTAAAGCAAGACTACCGGCAAGCTCTTGAATATTACATGAAGGCGCTGTCGTTTCACGAGGTTCCGGTAACGCCTGTGGTAGCAAGCCTTTTGAATAATGTAGGAGTTATCCACAGGATATTGAATGATACGGATCGGTCTATTTCCTTCCTTGAACAAGGGTTAGAGGTATCCGAGCAATTGAACGATGAAGAGCAAAAAATGGCCGCAATCTATGGATTGGCAAACGCCTACGCCGACAAGGAAAACTATGCCAAAGCTGTGGAATATTATCAAAGAGTATTGGAGATTAGTCGAAAGACAGGAAACAAGCCCTATGAAATTATGAGTATTAATTCCTTGGCTACATGTTTCTCCATAAATAAAGAATTTGACAAGGCTTTAGCGTTTGCCGAAGAAGGTTTAATTATATCGGAAGAATACGGAGGTCCCCGTCATATTACCGGAGCGTTGGGCACATTAGCCGATATTTACAGGGAAATGGGCGACTATAAAAGGTGTGAAGAAATCTCGCTCAAGGCGTGGGCTATGGACTCTACGAGCGTGGAAGATGCTTCGTACACCGCCTACACTCTTTCGGTCGCCAATATCTATTTAGGCAAAAAAGAGGATGCGGAATATTTCCTGAATAAGTATTACGAGATAATGAAAAAAGGCAATGAAAAAAGCCTTCATGAAAGCATGGCGAGCATGGAAGTTAAATACGAGACGGAGAAAAAAGAGATACGCATCGCTTCTTTGGAAAAAGAGCGGCAATTGTATGTCTGGCTCGGACTTGCAGGCGTGATGCTTATGCTTTCTTTGGCGGTAGCGCTATGGTTGAAAATAAGGAACTCGCAGAAAGAAAAAAGGCTGGTCGCTTCAAATGCCGTTCAGGAAGGTGAAATGGGCGAACGAGAGCGCATAGCGGGGGAGCTGCATGATCGCCTGCTCGGTACGCTTTCGGCAGTAAAATCCGAGATAGACAACACGGATATCGGCAATAAACTGAACGGATGTATCGAGGAAGTGCGCAGGATTTCCCGCAACCTTATGCCCTTGCCTTTACGTAATGGAATGAAAACGTCATTAGAAGATTTTACGGCTCAATTCCTCAATGTACGCTTCCACTTTTTCGGACAGGAGAAACGTGTTGAGAAGAGGTTGGAATTTGTTGTCTACTGTTGCGCAAATGAATTAGTGACAAACTCAATCCGTCATTCGGGTGCAAAAAATATCAACGTCCAATTAGTGCAGGGGGAAAACCATATTGCGCTTACCGTTCAGGACGACGGTTGCGGGTTCGACGAAAAAACAGTAACCAAAGGCGTTGGCCTGAAAAGCATTCAAGACCGTGTCGTTTCATGTAAAGGAAAGCTAAATATCTTCTCTTATCCGGGTAAAGGAACGGAAACGGTTATTGAGATTAACATCTGAAAGCGATATGATAAATGTTCACATTGTCGACGACCACCGAATGGTCGTGGAAAGCCTGAGTAAGCTGATAAATGAAACGGCGATAGCCCGTGTCACCGGCGTATATTATGACCTGTCGACTTGCCGTAAAGGATTGGCGAAAGGCCTTCCCGACATTCTACTTTTAGATATTGGACTGCCCGATGGCGACGGTATTGATTTCTGCGCAGATATAAAGAAACAATACCCAGATTTGAAAGTCATCATGCTCACGAGTTACAAAGAATTCAGCATCGCCAAACGAGCTTTACGTAGCGGCGCGCTGGGCTATATCCTCAAGAATGCGGAAAGCGAAGAGATGTTTCTGGGTATAGAAATGGTAAGCAACGGCGAACTATTCCTCTGTGATGAAATAGATATTCTATTAAGGGAAAAAGCAAATGACGATGTCATATGGCTTTCCGACAGGGAAAGCGAGATACTTAAATATGTAGCCGACGGATATACCACAAAAGAAATCGCAGACTTAATTTTTCGCGATGCCGAGACCGTGAAATTTTTCCGAAAAAACCTGCTAATAAAGCTCAACGCCCGCAACGTAGCGGAACTGATAAAGAAAGCATACGAAATGAAGCTGATTTGGTAGCC
>JAIRZN010000169.1 GCA_031267205.1 Tannerellaceae bacterium
TCTTACGTTAAGGAAGACGTAATAAGAGACGACTTTGTTACACCGGACACCGTTTTTTTATTCCCGCGAGGTGAAATTTCTCCTGAAAACTCAAAAAAACCGCTCCCAGACTTCCGACAGCGGTCGAAAGCCCCAAAGGGTACCCGTTGAAGGTTTCGACATTGGTCGAAAGCACCAAAGGGTAGTCGTTGAAGGATTCGACAACGGTCGAAAGCTCCAAAGGGTAGTCGTTGAAGGATTCGACATTGGTCGAAAGTTCCAAAGGGTAGTCGTTGAAGGATTCGACATTGGTCGAAAGCTCCAAAGGGTAGTCGTTGAAGGATTCGACATTGGTCGGAAGCTCCAAAGGGTAGTCGTTGAAGGATTCGACATTGGTCGAAAGCTCCAAAGGGTAGTCGTTGAAGGATTCGGACACGTAAGAAAGTCCCGGACAGCAAAAATCGAAAGATGTTACAAAAACAAGCCCTCCACGGCGTATCGGGAAGAGCTATCGGACAGGTTATTTCAGCGCTATTCGGCGCTGTCGAAGATGCCGTTTCCCGAATCTAACTCTCTTTTTTGCGAGTCATTTTTTTCTATTGAACAGGAATAAATATTTGCGCAATTTGAGAATGTTCTTATCTTTGTCACGCTTTTGGCAACGCCTAAAATTGTCTCATGGTGTAATGGCAGCACAACAGGTTTTGGTTCTGTTTGTCCAAGTTCGAATCTTGGTGAGACAACTGGTTCATCTCCCGCTCAGTTCCTCCCTCATTCATCATTCTTCCACCCACAGATTTTTTTCATATCAACGATGTCTTTGCCACAGGCGGGGGCACGCCCAGATTATTCTTACTTGGAGGACTGAGGGGGCGGGGGGGTTATCTTATGTTGTATGTGTTACCGGGCATGGAGCTTATTTTCCCGTCGATTTCCAGGTTAGTAAGTACGCTCATCAGATCTTTTACGTGTATATTTAGTTCGGCGGCGATTTGGTTGAGGTGCATTTTGCCTTTTTTCCGTATGAGTGCGAGGACTTGCGGCGCAGGGCCGTGGTCGAGAAAGAGTTCGGTTTGTACTGCCTGCTGCGGTTTTTTCACCTCCTTTGCGTCGATCTCCCAATTCATGCATCGGATAATATCCGACGCATGGGTGATAAGTTTGGCCTGATTCTCGCTGATAATCCGGTTACATCCTTGCGAGCTGGGGTCGATGCTCCTGCCGGGGAAGGCAAAGACATCCCTGTTGTAAGAGAAGGCTATCCCGGATGTTATCAGCGAGCCTCCCCGTTCGGCCGATTCTACGACAACGGTTGCGCTTGATAATCCGGCGATCAGGCGGTTTCGTCTAACAAAATTCATTTTATCGGGATTAGTCCCGGACGGAAATTCCGTCAGCAGGCCTCCGTGTTCGAGCATTTCTGCGGCTATCGAGTGATGAGTGAGCGGGTAAAGGCGGTCCAGTCCATGAGCGAGTACGGCTACGGTGGGCAGTTGGCGTTTCAGTGCGCTGCGGTGTGCGGTTATGTCTATGCCGTAAGCCAATCCGCTAACGACTACGAGATCGGGTAGGGACTGCGCTAATTCGGCGATCAGTTTTTCGGTCATTGACCTGCCGTAATCGGTAGGTTTGCGCGTGCCTACGATGCTTATAATCTTTGAGCTGTTCAGGTCGCATTTGCCTTTGAAATAAATTAGCAGCGGCGCGTCGCCGCACTCACGGAGGAGGCTGGGGTAGTTTTTGTCCGGCATGAAATAGCAGGAGATGTTGTTTTTATCGATGAAGGAGAGTTCTTCTTCGGCGCGTCTCAACACGTCCGGGTGTTTGATTTTGGCGGATAGCGCATGGCCGATGCCTTGTACTTTTTCTAAGGCCGAGGCTTTCGCTGCGAAGACGTCTTCCGCGCTTCCGAAATTTTCCAGAAGGTTCCGGCCTAATACGTCGCCTACGCCTTCGATCATAGTAAGGGCGATTTGGTAGATCAATTGGTTGTTCATATATTTCTCAAGTTTTTTAATAGGTTATCGAAGTATTCTCCCCGTGTCAGCGTTCCATTTTCTACGACTACGATTTCAACTTTTCCTTTGGCGGCCAGTGCGCCGTCGGAGGTGCGGTAGATGTCTTGGGAGAAGACTAATTTAGGTCCTTCTTTGTCGATACGCAGGCAGGAGAGGCAGGAATCGCCGCTGCGTAGCGACGTTTTGAAGCGTATGTCTACGCGCGTGACGAAGGCGTCGATTCCTTTTTCGTGCATTGCTGCGAAATTCTCGCCTAAGGATTCAAGGTATTCATGCCTGGTGTGTTCCATGTATCGCTGGTAGTTGGAATTGTTTACCACTCCCTGTAAATCGCACTCGTAGTCGCGCACTTTGATTTCAAGTTCATAATCGTATTTCATGTCTACTATATATAATGTATAGGGTGTATTTTATTCGTTCGGCGCAAGTTTGTACATACGGTCTGCGGGGCGTATCCTTTGTGCGACCTTGATGGAGAAGCGTTCTCCTTTCAGCGTTTCGATTACCGGCTTCATATCGACGCGTATTTCTTCCACGCGCTGCATAAGGGCGCCGGTTGTAGGCCCTGTTATTAGGATTTCGTCGTCTACACGTAGTGTCTGCGATTCCATTTCAAACTCGCCTACGCCCAGTCCGTCGAAGTATTTTATGCCTTTTGCCACGTATACCTTGCGCTTTGTGGCGTTGGAGCCGTAGCGACTGCTCCATTCTCCAAGTCGTTGCCCAAGGTAGTATCCGTTCCAGAAGCCGCGATTGAAGACGCTTTTGAGGCGTTCGTCCCATTCGGCGATTTTCTCTTCCGTGTATGTTCCTTCGCGGCACGACGTGAGGGCTTCCTTGTAACATTCGGTTACTGTGCGGACGTATTCCGGGCTTCGCGCCCTGCCTTCTATTTTGAACACATTTACTCCGGCGTCCATCATCTTGTTCATGAAATGGATTGTCTTCAGGTCTTTTGGGGACATTATGAAGGCGTTTTCGATGTCCAGCTCCGTATCGCTTTCCTTGTCCTTCACCCTGTATCCGCGCCTGCATATCTGCATACATGCTCCCCTGTTGGCCGAGGCGTTCATTTCGTGCAGGCTAAGGTAACATTTGCCGGAGACGGCCATGCATAAGGCTCCGTGACAAAACATTTCTATCCTTATCCTCTCGCCTGCCGGCCCTTTGATGTCTTCGTCGATGATGCGTTGATGAATGCGCTTCACTTGTTCCAGGTTTAGCTCCCGCGCCAGGACTGCCACGTCGGCGAAGCGGGCGTAAAACTTCAGCGCTTCGGTGTTTGTGATGTTCAGTTGGGTAGACAGATGTACTTCCTGTCCGATGCTGCCGGCGTAGCTCATTGCCGCCACGTCCGAGGCGATGACAGCCGATATGCCGGCGTCCTTCGCCGCGTTGATAATGTCTTGCATTAGCTGCATGTCGCTGTCGTAGATGATTGTGTTTACCGTGAGATAGCTTTTCACTCCATGCTCCCGGCATAAGGAAGCAATGCGCCTCAGGTCTTCCGTCGTAAAATTATGGGATGAGCGCGAGCGCATATTCAGTCCTTCAATGCCGAAATAGACCGAGTCGGCTCCGCCCTGTATTGCAGCCATCAGCGATTCGTAGGAACCTGCCGGCGCCATGATTTCAAAATCTTCTCCGCTCAAGTTATTTATTATTTTTTCGCAAATATACATGATAAAGCCGTAATAACACACATATAGATAAATATCGGCAGGTTTGCTTACAGGTACAAACGCATCTGAATTTTCAATAAATCCCGCCGGTTTTAAATTTATATTATGCCGACACGGACGGCGCAAATGCGCGAGAGAACAAAATTTTATATTGATTACAGCCACTATAACCGGAGAATTCAACGTATCTTCGCTCCCGTAACTTATTTTGCGTACAGATGATTATTAATACATATAAAACACATTTATTTATGAAAATCAAGATCATTATCCTGGCCGTCGCGCTCTGCGCCTGTGTAAGCGCTTCTGCGCAGAAGGGGGAGAAGCGTATCGGACTTAGCGCAGGATTTAGCTCAGAGCTTGGGATTAAGTATCCGCAGATAGGCGTTAGTTACGCTTACAATTTTACGGACAGACTCGGACTGATGCCTTCTTTCGACTATTATTTCTATCGTTTCAAAGAAACTAAGTTTCAGATGTATGACATAAGCGTAGACGCCCGTTATTCTTTGTTTACCGGCGATAAGTTTGACGCGTATCCCATCCTGGG
>JAIRZN010000008.1 GCA_031267205.1 Tannerellaceae bacterium
AGATGTAGAGGCTATTATTAATCCGGCGAAAAACAAAAACCATGAATAGCAGGATAATTACAAAAGACGACGAGCGGCTCACCTCCCTGTTTCGGACGATTGACGAATTGTCGGAAGCCATAGAAAATATTGCCCATATATGGGGGGTAAAACGAAACGTAAAAAACACATAAAATACCCCAAACCTCAGTAGTAGATTTTTGGCTTTCTGAAAAATGTTCTTCAATCCCCGCTGGCGCGGGGGAAGCGTCTGCCTATAAGCCTACCTTTTCGATAAGGCTCTTTGCGTGAGGGATAGTAGCGTAAAGCCCGGAACGAGCGCAGCGAGCGAGGACTTGCAGCGGATAGCCCGACCGCGCCGTAGGCGGGGGCACGCCCAGATTATTATTGCGGGGATTGCGTCGGCGGGGTGGGGGTTTTTCCCTGCGGGAAAATATTACGGGCGGCGGAGGGGGTGGAAAATATGCGGGGCAAAGCATATCTTTACGGCGGTTTGTTTAAAACATATACGTACGATGAGTTATATATACGAGGACTTGGGCAGGATTGATTATGCTGTTGCGCTGGAGCGGCAGGAGGAGGTTTTCGACGCTTTACTGTCGGCTAAGATGGGGGGCGGGCGTGCGGAAGGGCGTCTCTTCTTCTGCGAGCATAATCCGGTGATAACCATTGGCAGGAGCGGCAGGGAGGAGAATTTATTAGTCTCGCAAGCGGCGTTGACGGCTCGCGGCGTGGCCCTTTACCGCGTCAACAGGGGGGGGGACATTACGTATCACGGGCCGGGGCAGATCACTGTTTATCCCATCTTCGATCTTGAGGAGTGGGGGATGGGCCTGAGGCGTTACGTGTATATTTTGGAGGAGATAAGCATACGATTCCTTGCTCTTTACGGGATTGAGGGCGGCAGGATGGAGGGTGCGGCGGGGGTGTGGATAGACGCTCTGCGGCGGGGAGGGAGCGCGCGCAAGATATGCGCTGTCGGCGTCAGGAGTAGCCGTTACGTTACGATGCATGGCATGGCGCTTAACGTGAATGCCGATCTCAGGTGCTTTTCCATGATAAATCCATGCGGGTTTAAGGATAAGGGCGTCACTTCGGTATCGAAGGAGCTGGGCGCGGAGCAGGATTTGGAGTGTGCAAAGCTGCGGTTAAAGACCTTGTTCCTTGAGTTTTTTCCGCCTGCGCAGGAATAGTTCGGAGACGGTAGAGAAGTCCTTTTTATACATTATCCCGAAGCCTTGCGTGGTGAGGCTTTGTTTGAGGTAGCGGTACATGTCGTTGGCGTGGTTGTACGCTTTGAGCCTGAACTCCCCGCCGGGCGAGAGGAGGTATTCTATATCAAATTCACCGACGAAAACGTTCTTGACGTTCGGGTTGTTCTTGTATCCGAAGTTGCCGTTGAACAGGAGGCGGTTGTCCCACAGTTGTCCCGACAGAAGCATCTCAAATTCGGTCTCGTTAATATCTTCCCTATTCGCACGGATATTTGTTCCGATCTGCACTTTGTCGGTAATGGCATTCAGGATGCCGGAGATTTGGGACGAGATTGCGGCAGAGGTAACGGCGCTAAATTCGTTGCTGCGGCCCGCCTGCGAGAAGTCCGACGGGTGGAATTTGTTCAGTGCGAGGAGGTAGACGATCTGGCGGGTCATCATGTCTTCGGTATTAGCGTAGCTCTTGACTTTACGTTCGAGTTCGTTGTTGGCGCCGGGCAGTTCGAGGTCGAAGGAGATGGAAGGATTGCGCAACATACCTTCCAGCATGAGGACGCAGTTGACAGGGATGCTTGTACGCGCCGTTTCGCCCAGGAGCGCAGGGTCGAGGTCGCCGATATTGGCTGTGGCGCTGTAAATAGCGTCTATATCAAGGACGGCATCATCGGGATCTCCCCGGAAAGCCACCGAGCTACCGTCGCGTATTTTGAAATCCTTGCGGATGAGTTGCTGGAGGCTGAAGTTGTAGTTACCGTTGAGGATATTGAAGATGCCGTACATGCGCAGGTCTGTTTTTGTTCCGTATTCCACCTGGAGGCTACCGCTACCGTAGCCTTCAATCCTGTCGCCGGCTGCGGGGTCCATTACCAGTTTGAGGTTAGCGTCCGGCGTGACGTCTAAGGTAAAATTAGCCCTTATTTCGGTTCCCGCCTCCTGTTCGGGGTCGTCGCCGGCGGCGGGAGTTTCGGCGGTTGCCTGTTGGGTAGCGTTATGATTTGCGAAGGTAATAAAGTCGTAAGCGTTGGCGGTAGATGTTCCCATAAAGTTAAAAGAGACGGCCGTTCCGGGTTCGGTGCGCATGTTGATGTCAAAGTCCACGAGTTTTTCGTTGCCATAGATATGCGACGTCCCGCTGCTGAATACCGTTCCGTATATCATTGGGCGTTGCTTTTCAGCGGCGTCATAGACGAGCATATTGTCGGCCCGGACGTCCACATCGAAGCCAAAGTCGTGGAAGAAAGCATGAGTTACGCCCGCATTCATCACACCGGAGTTACCGTATGAATCGCGCAAGGTCAGGTTTTTGGCGCCGATAAAGCCCGGCGAGAGAAGAAGGGAGTCTGCGAAAGCGTAATGCGTATTAAGGAAGTTGACGCCCAGTCCGCCGTCCCGTACAAAGACGCCGCCGTCGAGGTCGATGTTCTTGAAAGACCCGAAGAGGCGCACGCCGCCCGTCGCCCTCCCTTTGAGTCCGGAGATGATATTATCGACAAAAGGCGCGATGAAGGCGACGTCGAGGTTGGCTGCACTGAAGTTAAGGTCGATGCCTGCGCGCGCGCCGACCGGGTAGATGTAGCCGTCGACGCCCGTCGATGTAGAATCATTGTCGTAAATATTCCCCGACATCAGTATGCCCTGCCGCAGGGCGTCCCAGCGACTGAAGAGCGTCAAATCGCCCAGCCGGACGCGGTTGAAGGCGAAGTCTTCCACGAAAAGATTCCCGTCGAGCTTCCTGTCCGCATATACGTCATTAACACGGAAGATTCCCGTCGCCCTGCCTCCGAACTGCAACGCCGGTATGTTGAGGACGTCAAAGATATAGCTAAGCTCCATCCCGTTCATGTCGAGCAAGAGAGTATCGTCCGGTTCATGCGAGAGGGCGCCGTCGACATAAAGGTGTTGCGAGCCGAGTGACAGGAGGAAATCACTGATGTCGATTCTCCCGCCGCATATCGTCACATCCGCTTCTCCTATGGTCCATACACTGTCGTTGACTATGAGCGGGCTTTCGTCTATATGAATCTCCGCGCGCAGGGAGGTCTTCCGCGCAGCAGGGTCTTTGTCCCCTGCGAAAAGCGCGGACGCCTTCAACCCCGCTTGATATTTCCTGTCCTTGTCATTAGCCCAATTAAGCAAGCTCAGGATACGATTATCCTTAGCTTCGGCCCGCCACTCAAGGTAGTTGCGGACATTCTTGCCGTACTGCACGGCGCGGAGCCTGAGGTCTATCCTGTCCAAAGGATTTTCGCAAGTGAGGTAACAAGCTTCGAATCCCGTATTCCCGATCATCAGGCCGGGCAGGAAAGCCTCCGTCCTGAACTTGTTGAAACGGTTATTGTAGAAGCCCGTTATACGCGCGCGATCGGTCAGCGTAAAAGGCAGGTTCAGGGCCTGAGACAAGGCCCGCGTATTTTCGACGGTCAGCAGCAGGGAGAAGTTATTCTCCTGCGCCTTCAAGTCCTCAGGTTCCTCATTGAAGAGCGCCGGCGCATAACCTCGGAAAGTATTGAGCAAGCCCGGCGCCAGCGAGGCGAAGGAACAGGCGCCGTTAAGTTCGCCGTTAACCAAGCCGGACGCTACCGACAGCCTTCTGTCCTTAGCATCACCGGCGGCGGTAATGCTCAACTGCTTCAGGAAGAAGTCGCCGGCGGCGGTATGGATACTGAGGCTGTCGAGCGATAAGCTTCCCGCTAAGTTGTCGAGGTTGTCGCCCTTGAGATCAGCGTTCAGGGAGAGCGATATATCCGGCGATTCGAGTTTGTCGTAAAGATTAAGGTTGTCCGGGCGGAAATGTTCCAGTCCGGCGGTAAAATTGAGCATGGAATTATGCCTGTCGCTCAGGAAGACGCCTTCCGCATAAAGTGCGCCGTTAGGATCATCCATCCGGAGGACGCCTTCAAAGCCGTTACGCCGGAAGCGCCCGGAGAGGAGCAAATCCTCGTAGCGGTAGTTACGATAATCAAACTCGCTGACCCTCGCCGTTATATTACCGGAGAAAGATCCGCCTGCGGGACATCGCGCATCTACGGACAAGTCAAACTTGGCGACGCCGTAGGGGTTATCCTCCCCGAAGAGTTCCCCGACGAGCAGTTCCGACGAAGAAACGGCCCCCTGTATGTAGGCGGCGACGCCCTTCTCCCTGTCGCTGCCGAAGAGCAAGTCTGTTTCGATATAACCTATCGAAGACGAGAATTTACCATAGGCCACCAGATGGTCGAAAAAGCCCGAAACTTCGCCGCTGAAGTAAACAGTCCCCAGCCGTCCGAGCGGTTCGGGCGGCAAGACAGGCCGGGCGTTGAAGTTATTAAGCAAACCGCCGATACCCTCCGTCGTGATGTACATATTGTTTACCTCGCCCAAGATATAAGCCTCGTCGGGGCGGGTGATGCCTTTGAGCGACATTTTACCCTCAAAGAGCATCTTGTCGCTGTACTTCAGCGTGAGCTGTTCCAGGTTTATGTCGTTTATAAAACCGGAGGCCTCAGCCGCGAACTCCAGCGGGTCGGTGAAGTTGGCCAGGGCTGGGATAAAGGGCGCAAGCTCCTTCGGATACAGTTCCGGCGACGATACGGTAAGGTATACGGGCGCGTCTGTAATTATATCGCCGAGCGTCGAAAGGCCGGAGTAGATGATATGGGCGCGCGTTATGTCAAGGCGGCTTTCCGGTAGCCTTATGTCGAAATCGTGCACGCTAAGGCTGTCGCGGTTCCCTGCAATGCGGCATGAAAGCCTGTCTAAGACAAAGCCGGAGTTTTCACGGAAACTCATTTTGCGGATGCGGGCGTTCAGGCTGTCGCGGTTGAATACCGAAAGCGATATGTTAGCGCTCAAGTCCCTTATGCCCGCATGGGAAGGGTTGAACTTGCCCGGCGTAACCTCTTCGCTGCACAGGTCGTAAGAGATACGGCCGTTACGTATGAGGGCCGAGTTTATCCTGAGGTCGATTCCTGACGGGGGCTGCGCCGTATCTCCGCTGAGGGCGTCTACCAGGAACTGTATATTAAGGCGTTCGCCGGGGCTATCCTTAGAGAGGTGGAGCGAGAATCCGAACAAACGTATGCTTGTAAAGACCCACTTGCCGTCAAGGACGGCTAACGGTTTGAAGCCCGCCGTAACGTAATCGGCCTCAAAGAGCATCCGTCCGCGCTCGTCCTCGATAGAGAAACTTTCGGCAGTCAAACGGCTGAGCCAGTCAATACTCACATGGCCTATGCCGACACGGACATGCAGGCGCTCCGTCAGCTCCGCCACAACCCGCCCTTTAAGTTCCTGCTGAACGTAAGGAATATTCAACAAAACAACGGGCGCAATATATACCACGCAGAACAAGACGGGCAACGATAGTAATATGTATTTTAATCCTTTGATTTCCTACTCTGTTTAAAATAATAGGGGAGCAAAACTACAATATTATCGGCAAATAAAAAATATCGCCTCCCCTATCCTGCGCATTCCGGCCCGTCCGCCCCCAATGCGGCGAATTTCAACTATATTTGCGCCCGTAAGTACAAGGTTATATTATTCATATTTAGTTTGTCATTAATCTTTATGAATTTAATTGAAAGCATAAAAAGACTGCGAAAGGAGAAAAACGCCGTTATCCTCGCACACTATTATCAAACGGGCGACATACAGGATGTGGCCGACTTCGTAGGCGACAGCCTCGCCCTGGCGCAATGGGCATCCAAGACGACGGCGGACGTGATTGTGCTCTGTGGCGTGCACTTCATGGGCGAGACGGCCAAGATCCTTTGCCCTGACAAGAAAGTGCTTGTCCCCGACCTCAACGCCGGCTGTTCGCTCGCCGACAGTTGCCCGGCGGAAGATTTCGCCGCTTTCGTCGCCGCAAATCCCCATCACACGGTCATCTCATACGTCAACACTACCGCAGCCGTAAAAGCCGTTACCGACATAGTCGTGACCTCCGCCAATGCGCGACGGATAGTAGAAAGCCTGCCCGCCGACACTCCCCTGATCTTCGGCCCCGACCGCAACTTAGGCAATTATATCAACAGCATCACCGGACGGCAAATGCTCCTCTGGAACGGAGCCTGCCACGTGCACGAACAGTTTTCCTTGGAAAAAATACTCGCCTTGAAGGCGCAATTCCCCGACGCCGGGATAATAACGCATCCCGAATGCAAGCAACCCCTCATCGAAGTCTCGGAATTCGTCGGCTCAACCGCCGCCCTGCTGAAATACACCATCGACTCCCCTAAACAACGCTTCATAGTAGCCACCGAGAGCGGCGTCATCCACGAGATGCAAAAACGCAGCCCCTTGAAAGACTTCATCCCCGCACCGCCAAACGACAGCTCCTGCGCCTGCAACGAATGCAGCTTCATGCGCCTCAATACAATGGAAAAGCTCTACGAATGCCTCAAAAACGAATCCCCCGAAATCCTTGTCGACAAGGAAATTCGTGAAAAAGCCCTCAAGCCCGTCATAAGAATGCTCGAAATATCCGAACGCCTGGGCCTGTAACCGACTAACAACCCACGACTCAAGGAACGATCTATCAATTTCCCAAAGGAGCTGCCCCCCACCCGCGTACTATCCATTCGCAGCAGTTCTCTAAGAATAATCTGGGCGTGCCCGCGCCTTTAGATTTGTCCTTTGAAATATTGCAGCAGTTTAGGAGGTTGATTTATACTTTTGTTGTATGAAAGAAAGAATTAACCGGCACTTGAAAGTAAACTATTGGTCCCTATAGATTTTATATCTATACCCCGAATTAGACTTTCAAGTGTCAAACTGCCAATACCAAATAGAATTTTAGGCTTTCAAACCTACTAAAGGTGTTAGTTTAAAGCAGTTTTACCGGTTAATTCAATATTTAAAAACACAACATAAAAGTATGAAAAAGTTTTTATTTATCGGGATTGACTTTTCAAAAAGTAAATTCGACGTGTCGGTGACAGAAGATATTGACACAAAAGAGCACAAGCAGGCGGTCTTTGAAAATGTGGAAGCGGGTTACGTCGAGTTCCTTAAATGGTTGCCCCTGCAGTCAAAAATCAAGCGTGAGAGCTGGCTGTTTTGCGGCGAACATACGGGAC
>JAIRZN010000067.1 GCA_031267205.1 Tannerellaceae bacterium
TCGAAATCGCGTTTGATAAAGCCACCCGGAGCGATGGTGTCGCGCAGGGTTATGAGGCTGCCGCCGTTGTAGATGGTGATGACGGAATGCGCCGTTTGATACGTATTGTTGGATATGGCAAGGAAGGCGGGATAGTACCGGAGGGTGGCATCAGTGTCATCCGACATATGCGGCGCGACAAACCAGAAGTCGGTGCCCGAAGGCGTGGATGCGCCTACCCTTATGATTGCCTCGTCGTCGGAGCCTATGACGACGGGCGCGTAGTTGGTGCCGCTAAGGGTGATGTTCATGGTTGAGCCGTAGGGAGCGGAGGTTGTCGATGTGATATTGAAGTTTGCGCTGTTCGAGCCGTTGGGGATTGTTACGCTTGGAGGGCCGGCGTTGAAGGCCGTCGTCGCGCCGGAATAGGAGAGATTTACGACTATGTTCCTGTCGGCCGTCACGCCGTTGGGGAGTTTGACGGTGTACGTGTGATTCCCTCCCCTTGTGACGTTGACGGGCGCGATGGAGGCGAAGTTGGCCTCGGTGGTGACGGTGACGTAGCCGGTGTATAGGGAGTCGGCGGTGGCGCCGGAATAGCGTACGGCGAGGGTTATGGAATCCTTGCCGTAGGGGAAGGCCGAGGCGGGGAGGGTGAGCGTGTTGCTCGTGTTGGTATTCTCCGTCACGCCGGTGTAGGTTGTGCCGTTGATGCGCCAGGAGACGTTGGTGAAGGTACGTTCGAGGGTGCGCTTGACGGTGATATTGTCCGACGGCGCGAAGGTATGCGTAGCTTCGTCGGTAGCCGTGTAGTGAGTGTCGTTGTAGGGCTGCGTCTTGGTGGTGATGGTGAAGTAGTTTTGCAGGTCGAAGGCCCCCGAACCGGCCGTATAGATATAACCCTCCGCATATCCCCCTCCCGCCATGTAGGCGATAAATCCGGCAGGGTTGATAAGCTCAATCATGACGTCGTCGGTGTCTTCATAATCACGGTTGGCAAGCAAGTAATACGGGTTGGACGTATTGCTGGAGAAAGAAAGCGTCGGGGTGGTGACTACGCCGTTGCGTGTTTCCCTTACGATCATATCCGACTGTGAGCCGTCGGGTATCATAACGGAGAGGCGATGGCGGACAATATAGCTCGTTCCCACAGCGACAAAGGGAGCGATCACGGCGCGTGTAATGCGCTGTTCGACGGGTATCCACCATTTGACGCTCGGGCCGACGCCCAGGATGTGGTTTACGATGATGGGTTTGTCGGAGGTAAGCATAACGGGTGGGATGGCGGCCGAAGAGAAGGTATACGTAGCCTTGTCGTGACGGTCTAAGGGGATGGTGGTAACGGTGGCGCCTGCCTTTTGGGTTACTGTCGTGCCGTCTTCCAGGGCCATGAAGATCACCTTTTCAGTTGCGTAAGCACTTACCATAGTCGTGCTTATGTTCCACGCGAAATAGCTTCTTCCCGCCATGGATGTGGGATACAACTGTTCGTAGTTATGGTCGCAACCTCCGTATACGCCGTTACCGCAAGGGACGCTGGAGTAAACCGCTATCTTCTGGTCCGACTCTACGGTATAGCCGGTTATATCTGCGCTTAAGGTATATGAATATACAGGGTTGGCGGTCGTGCTTGTGTGAGTGGCCACGAGCGTGCCGGCCGCGTTGTATATATTAAAGGTAGTCCCGTCCGTGGGCGCTATGACGGTTATATAATTAGGCCCGATAGCAAACGAACTGCCACTGATAGCCGTGTAGTCCGTTCCCCAGATTGAGACGGGTAATACGGTTGTGGCGTCGCTGGAGCCTGAGTCCATATTAAGCGCGAAGACGCCGATATTACGAGTAGAGGTGACGTGCAGCATAAGGTTGTATGCTCCGGTCACTTTACTTACGTAGTAGCATTTGCTTTTATCAACGCTCAGGGTGTATACGCCGGGCGCATATTGCACATTGTTCCCCAAGTAGGAGCCGTCGCCGTATTGAGCGGTTATGTAGCAGGTTTCCGTTACGACATAGCGTACCTGGCAAACGTTGGCTGCTTTATCAGCATTATTCGTAAACGTCACATAGAAGTCCGTGCCGTCCGTAGCGCTGTCCTGAGCGCGGACGGGGAGGCAGGAGAGGCCTGTCAGCAGGCACATACATAGAATCTTTACTTTTACACTATACATTATATTATATTTTGAAGTTATCATTGAAGGGGTAGTTTTATGTGTTGATTTAAATTAGACAATTCAGGGTTGCATTAAAGATGCTTCTTGAGAAGACGCTCCCTTCACAGGGAGCGTCTCCAGGGTAAAAACAAGGTGTTTTTACCGTCCATCGTTGTCGTTTGTAGCAGTTTGAGAATCATCGTTATAAATTTTTCTGTTGTCTAGTTTAATCGTTCGTTTAAACTAGACAGGACTGTGTCCATTTTCAGGACGCTAAAATCTTAACAGGGAAGATGAATTTCGCCTCTCTTAAAGCGCAGGATTACAGAGTGTAAAAGAAAATGATTGATTTGAAAAAAATTTCTTCTTTCATTGTTGGATATGTTACATTTTAACTATATTTGTCGTCGGGTTTAAACGAACGATTAAATTAGACAGTCTCTTTTTGCTTTTTCTCCGCTTCTAATATCCTTGATTACAGGCATTTCTTCTCCGTCGATGCGGGCTTTCAGCCCGTTTTTTTTACCATATAAAATAGACCATATAAAATAGACAATTCGGGATCGGCACGGGCTACAAGCCCGCGCCGGCGGGGTTATGCATATTCATACTCCAAAACGAAGAGGGCGCCCACGAGGGACGCCCCTACATTTCCCGCGCCGGCGGGGACCGGTTAAATGTATGGGCGTCCCTCGTGGGCGCCCTTTTCGTCAATGTAAGGGCGGCTTGTATAAAAGCAGACCTTCGCATTTGCGTGAGGGATAGCAGCGGAAAGCCCGACCGCGCTTGCGGGGGGCACGCCCAGATTATTCGTAAAAAGAGGGCGAGAATTGCTTGGTTTGTCGGCGCGGCATAGATTAAAGGCTGCCTTGTTTGAGCACTACAGGGATAAACTACTCAATTTTTAAATGCGTTTGCCCTGGGGGTCGGCGGCTTTGGCAAAGCAATCGAATGCATTGCAGGGTCAATCGTGGAGACAAATTTCAATCTCAATTCCCCGTGTGATTCGATTGTGGAAATTCAATCGACCGGGAATCGGACTTTTTTTGTTTCTTTACGTACTCAATCAAAAAACAGTTATTCTTATGGATAGGAAGATATTTTGGATAATGTTGTCTTTGCTTTTAATTGCGCAGGCTACAGCGGCGGGCGAGAGGCGCAGTATGAATATTGCAACTTTCAACCTTCGTATGGATACTCCGGCGGACGGCGATGATGCGTGGCCGAACAGGAAGGAGTTGGTTAAGGGGTTGATACGGTTTCACGGCTTTGATATTTTCGGTACGCAGGAGGGCTTTATTCATCAGATAAGGGACATCCTGGAACTTTCGGAATACGCTTATGTCGGCGTGGGGCGCGATGACGGCAGGGAGGGTGGCGAACATTCGGCTATCTTTTACAGGAAGAGCCGCTTTGATGTGCTCGACAAGGGTGATTTCTGGCTGTCGACTACTCCCGGTGAGCCTTCCTTCGGATGGGATGCGAGGATAAGGCGCGTCTGTTCCTGGGCTAAGTTCAGAGACCGCGAGGGGGGTGGCGCGTTCTATTTCTTCTCCGTTCATTATGATCACGAGGGGGTGACGGCGCGGCGCGAATCGTCTCTGCTGATGCTCGAACGTGTAGGGCGTATCGCCGGCGATGCACCCTTTTTCTGCACGGGAGATTTCAATGCAACGCCCGAAAGCGAACCTGTACGTATTATATATGAAAACGGCGCCTGGTTGGATTCGAGGCAGGTATCTGTCGAGCCGCCTTACGGGACTATGGGCACGTTTCACGGCTTCAATGTAAATGATGCGGCGCAGGACAGGATTGATTATATCTTTGTGTCCAAAGGTGTGAAGGTGAACAAATACGGGGTGTTGAACGATATACGTTACGCCCGCTTCCCGTCCGACCATTATCCGGTGATGATCAACGCGGAGCTTCCGGCCGCCTTTTCGCCGGTGTCGTACGTTAACCCGCTGATGGGGACGGAGTCGACTTATGAGCTGTCGGCGGGCAATACTTATCCGGCTGTTGCGCGTCCGTGGGGGATGAATACCTGGACGCCGCAGACGGGCAAGATGGGTGACGGATGGACGTATGTATATACGGCGAACAGGATAAGAGGCTTCAGGCAGACGCATCAGCCAAGCCCCTGGATTAATGATTACGGGCAGTTTTCGATCATGCCGACGACCGGCTCCCCGGTGTTCGAGGAGGATGGCCGCGCGAGCTGGTTCTCGCACAAGGCCGAGGTGTCGAAACCTCATTATTATAAAGTTTACTTAGCCGAGCACGACGTTTCGGTTGAGATAACGCCTACGGAACGCGCCGCCATGTTCCGCTTCACCTTCCCGCAGACCGACAGCGCCTTTGTGGTGGTAGACGCCTTCGACAAGGGTTCGTATATAAAAATCGTTCCCGGCGAAAATCGCGTAATGGGGTATACTACGCGCAACAGCGGAGGCGTGCCCGGCAATTTCAGGAACTATTTCATCGTCGACTTTGACCGTCCCTTCGCATACGACGCCGTCTATGCCGACGGGACTCTCGACAGCAGTCTCCGCGAGAAGGCGGCAGGGCATACGGGCGCCATCATAGGTTTCCGCACCTCCAAAGGTGAAACGATGCACGCCCGTGTAGCATCTTCCTTCATAAGCTTCGAACAGGCCGAACTAAATATGAACGAGCTTGCCGGCGATTCTTTCGACCTTCTCGCTGCCAAGGGCGAGGATGCGTGGAACGATGTGCTTGGGCGTATTGAGGTAAGCGGCGGCGCGACGGACAGGTATCGCACATTTTACTCCTGCCTTTACAGGGCGATGCTCTTCCCCCGCAAGTTTTTTGAGTACGACGCCGACGGGCGCATCGTTCATTACAGTCCCTATAACGGCAAGGTATCGCCGGGTTATATGTTTACCGATACAGGCTTCTGGGATACTTTCCGCAGCCTCTTTCCCTTTCTCAACCTCATGTTCCCTTCCATCAATAAACAGATACAGGAAGGATTGCTGAACGCTTACCGCGAAAGCGGCTTTTTCCCCGAATGGGCCAGTCCCGGTCATCGAGACTGCATGATAGGCAACAACTCAGCCTCGGTGCTGGTAGACGCATACATGAAAGGCGTCAGGGTAGACGATGTAGAGACGCTATACAAAGGCTTACTCAACGGGACGGAAAATGTGCATTCGAAGATACTTTCGACCGGACGTCTGGGATATTCGCATTATAACCGTCTCGGCTACGTTCCCTACGATGCAGGGATAGACGAAAGCGCCGCGCGGACGCTTGAATATGCTTATGACGACTGGTGCATATACACTCTTGCCAAAGCTCTGGGCCGTCCGAAGGAGGAGATCGACAGGTTTGCGCAACGGGCCGGGAATTACCGTAATGTGTTCGACCGCGAAACTATGCTGATGCGAGGCCGGAACGCAGACGGGACGTTTATGTCGCCGTTCTCGCCCTTGAAGTGGGGCGATGCGTTTACGGAAGGGAATAGTTGGCATTATACCTGGTCTGTCTTTCACGATCCTCAGGGACTTATAGAAATGATGGGAGGGCGGGATGGTTTTACGACTATGCTCGATTCGGTGTTCAGCGTGCCTCCCTCGTTTGATGCGAGCTATTATAGCGGCGTGATACACGAGATACGTGAGATGACGGTGATGAACATGGGTAACTATGCTCACGGCAACCAGCCGGCCCAACACATGATATACCTTTATAATTACGCCGGTCGGCCGTGGAAAGCCCAACAGCGGTTGCGCATGGTAATGGACCGTCTCTACACGCCGGGGCCCGACGGATATTGCGGAGATGAAGACAACGGACAGACGTCGGCCTGGTACGTATTCTCGGCCCTGGGATTCTATCCCGTATGCCCCGGCACGGACGAATACGTGATGGGATCCCCACTGTTCGAGGAAGCCACGCTGAAGTTCGAGAACGGCAACCGTTTTGTCATCAAGGCGCAAGGTAACAATGACGAAAACATCTATATCAGCTCCGCATCACTCAACGGTGAGGTTACGACGAAAACCTATCTCAGGCATGGCGACCTTCATAAGGGCGGCGAACTCCTGCTCCGCATGAGCGATACTCCCGATACAAGCCGCGGAGTAAAGGCGGAGGACTTTCCGTATTCATTTTCCACACATAAATTTTAAATCATTATTCCCAATGAAACGACTCTTAGCGATTATACTGCCGGCGATCATAGCGTTTGTCTCCTGTCGGCAACCGGACACGGAGCGCGGGCCGGTAGACTACGTGAATCCCTTAATGGGCGGTATCAGCCATATGCTTGTTCCGACCTATCCGACCGTGAGCCTCCCCAACAGCATGATGCGCGTCTATCCCCTGCGCTCCGACTATACCGGTAACACGTTGAAAGGCCTGCCTGTGGCGGTAACCAACCACCGTAGCGCATCAGCCGTAAGCATTACCCCCTATCAAGGCGACGAGTCCGCCATATCGGATGATATAACGTTAAGCTATGACGGCGAAGAGGTGACGCCTTACCGCTATAAGGTATATCTCGACGAAGCACAGGTGGAAGTCGACTACGCCCCGTCCCGCCAAAGCGCCGTGTACGGCTTCACCTTTGAAAGGAACGAGGCCCCGTGGCTACTCCTCCGGTCGCGCAACGGAAAGTTTAACGCCGCGGGTAACGTCATACAAGGCTCACAGCCGTTAGGCGGCAAGGCGTCTGCAAAGCTGTTTTTCTACATCGTGACCGACGTCGTTCCCGTCAAGGCGATAGAAAGCCGGTCGTCAATAGCCCTGCAATTTCCCGAAAACACCGCCGGGATAGGTCTGCGCTACGGCATATCCTTCATCAGCGAAGAACAGGCGAAGGCGAATCTGGAACGCGAGATACGGGACTATGATATTGACGCCGTAGCCCTCGCCGGCCGCAAGGCATGGAACGAAGCTCTGGGCAAAATAGACATTCCCGGCGGCACGGACAATGACAAGACTGTGTTCTACACCTCCCTCTACCGGGTCTTTGAACGTCCCGTCAATATAAGTGAAGACGGGAAGTATTTCAGCGGCTTCGACGGGCAGGTACATGACGACGGAGGCCGTCCCTTTTATACCGATGACTGGATATGGGATACCTACCGCGCCGCCCACCCGTTGCGCGTCCTTATAGATAAGGATGCCGAAAACGACATCATCAACTCTTACCTGCTGATGGCGGAACAGTCGGGCGCAAACTGGATACCGACCTTCCCCGGAGTGACTGGCGACGCCCGCAGCATGAATTCCACGCACAGCATAGCGATGGTGATAGACGCATACAACAAAGGCCTGCGGGGCTTTGATCTCGAAAAGGCGTATATTTCATGCAAACAAGGCCTGGAAGAACGCTCCATCATTCCCTGGTCCGACATCCCTGCCGGAGAATTAGACGCCTTTTACAGGGAAAAAGGATATTTCCCCGCCCTAAAGCCCGGTGAAACGGAAACAGTCAAAGGTGTACATTCATGGGAGAAACGCCAGCCTATGGCCGTAACCCTCGGCACATCCTACGACCATTGGTGTCTTTCGCTCATAGCCCGCGAACTCGGCAAAACGGAAGAGGCCGATTACTACCTGCAATGCTCCTACAACTACCGCAATGTGTTTAACCCCGCGACAGGCTTCTTTCACCCCAAAGACAAGGATGGCAACTTCATAGAGCCGCTCGACTACCGCATCTCCGGCGGCCCCGGCGCACGCGACTATTATGATGAAAACAATGCTTACATCTACCGCTGGGACGTTCAGCACAATATAGCCGACTTGATAGCCCTGCTCGGCGGAAACGAGCCTTTCATAGACGCTATCGAAGATATGTACAACACTCCTTACGGGATGCCGCGATGGGAGTTCTACAACGTTCTGCCCGACCATACCGGTAATGTGGGAATGTTTTCAATGGCCAACGAACCCAGTCTGCATATTCCCTACCTGTATAACTATGCCGGACAACCCTGGCGCACTCAAAAGCGCATACGCAATCTGCTTGACCAATGGTTTCGCAACGACCTCATGGGCGTGCCCGGCGACGAAGACGGAGGCGGAATGTCGGCGTTCGTAACATTCAGCCTGATGGGATTCTATCCCGTCACCCCCGGCTCGCCCACCTATAATATAGGCAGCCCCGCGTTCCCCTTAGTGAAAATAAACCTCGGAAACGGGAAGTATTTTGAAATCAAGGCAAACAATGCCTCCAAAGAAAGCAAATACATACAGTCCGCCCTCCTGAACGGACGCCCCCTAAACCGCCCCTGGTTCAATCACAGCGACATAGCCGAAGGTGGAATACTGGAACTCGAAATGGGTCCCAAAGCCAATAAAGGATGGGGCATAGCTACTCCTCCGCCTTCGATGTGAACACAAGGCTAAAGTCATGGCCATTGACAATTTCCCGTAGTATGGGTGGTATGGCCTTTTTCTTCAACAGGCGTATATTTAGCTATGGACGATAAAAGGTACAATTAGGATTAATCACTACATTTGGGTCTTTTCTAAATAAATTAACGAGAAACAATGAAGCTGAAGTATCATTCCATTCCTGCCGCCGTGTTGTTTGTTATAACGACGGC
>JAIRZN010000080.1 GCA_031267205.1 Tannerellaceae bacterium
CAAGGCCGGCTTAAATCGCGAGCGTATACGTCCTCATATCCTTATATCCGCTATCTTTGCCGCAACCGCCTTCCTGCGGCGACGGGCAGGCGGCGATGCGGGATAATAATTTAAAACAACATACTCTTATGAAAAAGTTAATATGCTTTACTTTCTTTCTGATGTCGACCGTCGCGGCGTTTTCGCAGACGGGCGTCGACTCGCTTGTGAACTTGCTTGGATCGGATAAGTTGGATACGGAGAAAAAACTCGGCCTCCTCAATGATATATGCGTAGATTACACCTACGTCGACATCGACAAGATGAAGCTGTACGCCGAAATGGGCCTGGAGACTGCGCGCAAGGTTAACAACAAGTACCGTATCTCCATGTTCTACGAGCATCTCGGCCTGGCGTATCTCTGGACGCAAAGCTACGATACGTCGCTTATATATTTAGAGAAATCGCTCGAATACGCCATCGAGGCGAAACGCCCGGACAGGGAGGCGTACGTGTACAGCAGCCTTGCCAACCTCTGCGAGTACAAGAACCAATACACGCAGGCGCTGGAGTATTACCTTAAGACATTAGCGCTCTGCGACGTCACCGGCAAACAGAGGCTTAAGGTGGCGACGCTTGCCAACATCGGAGGCGTACACAGGGTGATATTAAACGCCGAAAGATCCATCTACTTCCTTAACCAGGCGAAAGAATTGGTCGACGGAATGGACTATCCCGCGGCGTCGATGAAAATACATTACGACCTGGGCAGCGCTTATGTCTATAATAAACATTATGAGGAGGCTATCGGATACTTCGAGAAGATACTGGAACTATGCGCTGTGACCGAAAACAAGTATTACGAATCAGGCGCCCTCGAAGGCTTGGCCCTCGCGTATATAGACTGGATTCAAGACTATGACAAAGCCCTCGACTATGCGCTCCGGGCCTTGGAGATCGAGGAAGACTTCGGAAGTGACAGCGCGATTGCAAGCGGATGGGTTACCTTATCCAATATTTACAGGGAAATGAAGCGTTACAAAGAATGTGAAGCCGCCGCCTTCAAGATATTGGAGCTGGATTCCGCCAATATTGACGCCGGACGAAGCGCATACGCGAACATTGCTTACGCCAACATCTATCTCGGAAATAAGGAAAGGGCCGCACATTACCTGACAGAGTTGATAGAGGTGCAACTGAAATTTACGGACAAGAGCGTGCACGACAGCATGTCGGAGATGGAAGTAAAGTACGAGACGGAAAAGAAGGAGATGCGCATAAGCGCCCTCGAAACAGAACAGAGGATGTATGCAGTATTGATGGTCGCCATCGTCGCCGCTCTATTGTCGGGCATCGGATTGCTGTTTTATCGCCATCGGCTTGCCGTCCAGAAGCGCAAATTAGCCGAGCAGCAAGTAAAGCAGCTTGAGCGCGAGAAGGAGCTTGTCGCAGCGCTCTCGGCCCTGAACGCCGAGAAGACCGAGAGGGAAATCATAGCCCGCGACCTGCACGACGGCGTCGGCGCGATGCTGTCCGTAGTCAAGAACAATATGCACGTCATGCGATCCTACCCTGCGCCAGAGGGCGATTACGCCGGTCAGTTCAACAAGACCTTAGACGCCCTCGACAAGTCGATCGCCGAACTACGCCGCGTAGCCCACCACATCATGCCTGCCATGCTGATAGAGCGAGGCCTGTCGGTAGCGCTCGACGACTTCTGCCGCTCCTCCGCGGGCGTAGAATTTTACGCCGCGGAATCCGGCAAACGCTTTGACACGGAGAAAGAATTAGTCCTCTACCGCTGCGCATACGAGTTAGTGAACAACGCCATGCGTCACGCCGGCGCGCCGCGCATAGACGTCCACCTGAGCATGGACGACAAGACGGTCTACCTCTCGGTCGTAGACAACGGCGTCGGCTTCGACCCACAGACAGCCTCGATGGGAATGGGAATCAATAATATGCGCACCCGCCTCGCATCCTTCGACGGACGCATGGATATTTATTCGGTAGAAGGCAAAGGGACGGAGATTAATATCGAGCTGGACTTATGATGGCTTCAGGGCTTTCATTTTTAATGTTACCGAATTCCGCAACATTAAAATCGGGGTTAGCTTCGTAGTCTCACGGATAAGCAGCATCCCAATGGTGCAACAGTCATGGAAGGCGCTCCAGAGTTTGTTTGAGAAGGAGGACGTTATTTTCAAGAAGAGCGCTGCGGCGATAGAAACGAAATATATCACCGACCTCAACAGCGAATGGAGGCTCAAGCCCATTGAACGTTGGAGGTCGTGCGAAAAACATATCTGCCAAAATGTTTTTGGAGGTCGTGCAAAAAAATACGCCCCCGACTATAAGAACACGGATATTAGCTAAGGCCGCTTTCAACTCAAAGGCGGAAGAACTTGCGGAAGGAATATATAAAAATCCCGCTCATGGCAGGGCCGGCACGAATCGCGAGCGGGCGATGGGGCTTTACAAAGACGGCAAGCGACGCCTTCAAGGTGTGACGCCAGGCGCAAAACCGGACTAAGCCCCGCGCCGTCCTTTTTGCCCGCCGCCGACCCATAATTTAATTAGGCCGTATACTAAAGAAATGCTTGCCGCGTTTAAATAAGTACTAAAAATTGTAATTATCGAATGAACGGAACATATATAGACAAGTATTTTTACGCCGTATTCCTGTTTACGTTAACCTTCGGAGTGATGCTGTACAATATCATATCTTCCACTATCGGCTTCGCTTATACCGACGAGCTTTGCGCGTTATTCCTCTTCGTACTCTTCGGCGTATACCTGTTCACGACTAAGGATTGGGAAATGAACCGCGCCTTCCTCGCGACGCTCGCCGTCTTCGCCTTCTACGTCGGTTACTCATTATATATACGCAGCAACAGCGCCGTGGCCATCGCCTCCGACCTTTTCATACAGGTGAAGCCCTACCTGGCCTTCTTCTGCGCGTATTCGATAGCGCCCGTGATGGGCCGTCGCCGGAAAGCTTTGCTGCGCGACGTATCGCTTGTCTACTGGTTCGCGCTACTACTCATCGGACTGTCTAACCTTGTCTATCCCCGCGCAATAGAGCTGACAATGTCGCACCCTTCGTACTACGCCTCGGCAGTTGTGGTGACATCGCTCTGCTACCTTTACTGCACGCGCTTTACGCTTGTCGACAAGCTGACCTTCCTCGCCATGCTGGCGATAGGCATCGTATCAGGGCGGTCGAAGTTCTACGGCTTCTATGCGATGGCCATCTTCGTTGTCGTCTTTTTCTCGAACATGAAACGCTTCAAGTGGAACGTGCGCAACGTAATAATAATCGCCGGCATGATAGCGGTCATGACGGTAGTCGCCTGGCAGAAGATAAACCTTTACTTCTACCAGGCCGTGACCGAAGAGGTCGAAAGGGATATGATCGCACGCTACGTCCTTTACGCAACAACGCCTGAAATATTCAGCGACTACTTCCCCTTCGGCAGCGGTCTGGCCAGCTACGCTACTTACGCCTCCGGCCTTTACTACTCCGATATATACGCGCAGTACGGCATAGACGGCGTATGGGGGATCACAAAGGGCTATTACAGCTTCATAGCCGACACCTATTATCCGTCGCTCGCACAGTTTGGCGTAGTAGGCGTCGTAATGTACATTACCTTCTGGGTATACCTCTTCCGGCGGATGATACGCTTCTACAAATCCGGAAGCGCACGCGACATGCATTATCCTGTAATAATCACCCTCCTCGCAGGCTACCTGGCGGTCGAAGGCATAGCCGCTTCCACGTTTATCGCCAACGACGGCGTCTTTGCCATGCTGCTCATGGGCCTCACGCTCGCCGGCATGAAACAGGAAAGCGGCGAAAGCGGCGAACACAGCACAATAGAATTGAACGAAGCATGAAAGTCCTGCAAATAAACAAATACTTCTACCGCAAGGGCGGCGCCGATACGGTCTTCTTCAACACCATGCGGATGCTGGAGGAGCGCGGCCACGAAGTCGTCCCCTTCGCCCTTCGTAACGAAAAGAACCT
This sequence comes from Tannerellaceae bacterium, assembly GCA_031267205.1. Lineage (GTDB taxonomy): Bacteria > Bacteroidota > Bacteroidia > Bacteroidales > Tannerellaceae > DFXE01. The sequence goes on from JAIRZN010000080.1 coordinate 4,010, forward strand.
ACGCAGCGACTACGAACAGTACTTCGTACCCTATCCCGAACTCGGCGAATCCTCGCTCGGCGAAAAGGTAAGGCGCGCCCCGTCCTTCGTATACAACCGCCGCGCCGCCGCCATGCTGGAAAAGCTGCTCAAGGCCGAACGCCCCGACATAGCGCATGTGCACCTTATGTTCAACAGCCTCTCCGTCTCCATCCTTCCGGTGCTAAGGAAATATGGTATACCGGTCGTGATGACAGTCCACGATTACCGCCTTATCTGTCCCGCCTACCTTTTCACCGACGGCAACGGACGTATATGCGAACGCTGCAAGACGGGGAACTACTATAACTGCATCCTTCGACGCTGCTCCAAAGGACGCCTCTTCAACAGCCTGATGCTGGCCTCGGACAGCTATTTCAGGCGTTACATCATAAAACCCATCGATTACGTCGACCGTTTCATCTTCGTCAGCCGCTTCGCAATGGAGAAACACATAGAATTTTCGGCAAAATACGCCGGCAAATCGGAAGTCCTCCCCAACTTCACCCCCCTCCTTCCCTGCGCAGCGGTGGCCAAAGGCGATTACTGCCTCTACATCGGCCGCATCTCGGAAGAAAAAGGCATACCGACGCTCGTCGAAGCCGTCAAGGGTTCCGGCATACAGCTCAGAGTCGCCGGCACAGGCCCGCTCTTAGAAAGCCTCCGCCGGCAAAGCCCGCCGAACGTCGAGTTCACCGGCCACAAGTCGGGCGACGAACTATACGACTACATCCGCCGCGCACGCTTCGTAGTCGTCCCTTCGGAATGCTATGAGAACAACCCCATGTCGGTCATAGAAGCGATGACGCTCGGAACGCCCGTCATAGGTAGCCGTATAGGCGGCATACCCGAACTCATCGAAGACGGCCTGAACGGCTACCTGTTTGAACCCGGCTCGCCACGCGACCTCCGCCTCACGCTCGACAAAGCCCTCAGCATGCCCGCCGACAAATACGACACCCTCCGCCGCGAAGCGCAAACCTTCGCCCGCGCCAACTTCGGCGAAGAGGCCTACTACCGTAAACTCATCACATTATATAATAACACCATTCTAAATTACAACGAATGAAAATAGTCGTCACAGGGACAAGAGGATTTCCCAACATACAAGGCGGTATAGAAACGCACTGCGAAGGGCTTTACCCACGTATAGCAGCCATCAAAGGCATGGAAGTAACAGTAACAAGACGCCGCCGATACCTCGCCGCCACGTCGGAATCCTCATGGCAGGGAGTACGCTTCAAAGACATAAGCGTGCCCGCCATCAACGGAGTGGAAAGCGCCATACACACATTTCTCAGCGTCTTCTACGCCTGGAGCATCAAAGCAGACGTGCTCCACATACACGGCGTAGGACCCGCAATCGCCGTACCCTTAGCCAAAATATTAGGACTGAAAGTCGTCGTCACACACCAAGGGCCGGACTATGAACGAGCCAAATGGGGACCCTTCGCAAAGTTCGTCATCAGGACAGGCGAACGCTTCGCCGCACTCTATGCCAACGATATTATCGCCGTCTCCTCCGTCATAGTACAACTGCTGGAAAAGAAATACAAGCGCACAAAGAACGTACACCTCATATACAACGGCGTAAACATCCCCGTCCCCGTCACCACGACAGACTACCTCGACACACTCGGCATCGCCCCGCTCAAATACATACTCGCCGTCGGACGCCTCGTAGAAGAAAAAAACCTTGACCAACTCCTCGACGCCTTCGCCGCATCATTCGCCGGCCTGCACCTCGTCATAGCCGGAGATTCCGACATCGAGACAGCCTACTCGCGCCGACTCAAAGCAAGAGCCAAAACAATGAACAACGTCACGCTCACCGGCATGATAAAAGGAAACAAACTCGCCGAGCTATACTCGCACGCCGCCCTCTTAGTCCTCCCCTCATCACACGAAGGCCTGCCGCTCACCCTCCTCGAAGCAATGAGCTACAAACGCAGGGTCGTAGTCAGCGACATCCCCGCCAACCTCGCCGTCAAATTAGACGCCGACTCATACTTCAAACTAAACGACCCGAACGACATGAAAAACAAAATACAAGCCCGGCTCGAAAAAGGCCCCGCCGAACAAACCTACGACCTGTCCGCATACAACTGGGACGCCATAGCCGAAAAAACAGCCCGCATCTACACCGACCTATTCACCCGCAGCAAATAAACAAAGACCATCAACAATCAGAATCCCCCGCCGCAAACCCCCCCGCCGCAAAAACCCCCAATCCCCGCAATCCGGCAAAGAATAATCAGGGCGTGCCCCCGCTACGCGGGGTCGGGCTATCCGCTACAAGTCCTCGCTCGCTACGCTCGTTCCGGGCTTTCCGCTGCTATCCCTCACGCAAGCGCGAAGGCCGGCTTTTATGCACGCCGCCATGTACGGGCGATCCGCCGGCGCGGAACGCCTCAACCCGCGCTTTTTTGGCGATCCGCCGGCGCGGGCTTGTAGCCCGTGCCGATAGCTTGGTAGCGTACAATTGTCTTCCAGGCGATGGGCACGGGCTGCAAGCCCGCGCCGGCAGCAACCCCCCAAAAAAAACGCAATGCCGAAGGCACGCAAACAAAAATTCCGCGCCAGCCAAAACCTAATTCAAGAAAAAATAAAAAATACCACCAACCTCAGTAGCGCCAGGTTGAAGAACATTTTTCAGA
>JAIRZN010000097.1 GCA_031267205.1 Tannerellaceae bacterium
TTGCTGAAGCTCGTAAAATCCGTATAACGACACAACACATGGCAGGCCTCGTTCATTGCGGCGACGTCAGGGAGGTTGTGCAATTGAAGTACGAATGCGTGATTGAAGGCATCTTTACCGGTCGCCACATAATAATGATACGTCCGCGACAAGGCATCGAAGCGTGCATGTGCATCAGTCCTTACAGGGACGATCCTGTCTATCGCAATATCCTTGGGGAGAAGACGGTTGAGCCTGTCCGCCATCAGGGGCAGGTTCCCAATCACCTCCTCAAGGTCGAGATGCGCTACCATCAAACGCGCGTGCACTCCCGCGTCGGTACGTCCGGCGCCAACAATCGAAACCGTCTTTCGGAGCAACACCGTCAATGCCTCTTCGACACATTGCTGCACAGTCAGTCCGTTAGGTTGCCTCTGCCAGCCGCAATAATTCTTTCCATTATAAGCCAAATAGATAAAATAACGATACATACAATATAGCTTTTTGTGACGGTAAAGATAATATCCATGAATCAAATTCGCCCATTATGTAGCAAATAAATTTGTCTATGACACAGGAATACATTTGGATTATAAAAAGATTTACCCTATTTTTGCAAAAGTCCGATAATAAAAGAGCAGGACTTTTTGATATAACGCCAAACAAAAAGATGATGGAACGTTTACCGTATACCAACACCCCTCCCTTCTACAACAACGCCGAATCGGCAGGGATATGTTTTAAGACATATATGATACGTAGCGAGGAGAAATTATCTGATTTGAATTTGAAAGCAAATCATCTTGTGTTCCTGGTGAAAGGGGAGCTATCGGCACAATACAACGAGTTTCAGCCTATAAAGGTGAACGGCGGGGAGTTATTCCTGATTCCCATATCCGCACAATATGCGCTGACAGCCTTTGCGGAAACGCAGTTGGTGGTATGCGCCTTCGAGTCCCTGCATCTCGTTCCTAACAAGTTACATACAAATATCCGGATATATACGGCCATGATACCGATGCTGCGGTTCGCTTTCACGTCCCTTCCCATACATGATATGCTGGAGCAATATCTGCTTCTGTACATTGAATATATGAAAAGCGGCATTGACTCCGAGAGTATCTGCGTGCTGAAGTTTCAAGAACTATTCACGTTGCTTACCAACTTATACCGCAAAGACGATATGGCCGGCCTGCTATATCCCATACTCGGACAGTCGCCCGATTTTAAAAGTCATGTCATGGAACACTTCCCACATATTAATAATGTAGACGAGTTGGCCGGCAAGATGGGGATGGGCAGGGGTAGCTTCGATCTGAAATTTAAAAAAGAATTTGGCATGACTCCTTTGCAGTGGATTTTAAAAGAAAAAGCCAAGCACGTTTATTTTAGTCTTTCCGAACCTGAAAACACATTGAATGATGTCATGAATAAGTACAACTTTAATTCTTTTACACACTTAAATCGTTTCTGCAAGCAGCAATTTGGGTGCTCTCCTTCCGAATTAAGAAAAAGACTAACGCGAAATGACTAAAAAACCACCTTTTTGTCAAAATTGTAAACATAATTACTATTTTTGAAAACATAAAATTATCATGAACACTATACTTTTGCAGTGTTTTAAGATTGTGATATGTATAAAAAGGAAAAACAGATTCTTATTTATTACATTTTCATATAAAAACGTAAAGCAGCGGATTATCACTAATTATTATTATAAATTTATTAGAACAAATAAAAATGACTAATTCTGTTTTTTTTGAAGAGCAAGCGTCAGCCAGCTTGAATGAATTGCAATCCGGGTTTAGGTATGTTGAAATAGAAAGCAACAGCGCTGTATCTTTCAGGCATAAGGACTTGCATTATCTTGTTTTCCTACTGGAAGGGAATGCATTGGCCAGTTATAATGAGTTTAAGAACATTCCTGTGGGACATAGTGAACTTGTGTTCTTTCCCAAACTGTCCGACGCCTTGGTAACGACTATCTCGCCATGCAAAATGATCGTGTTTTCTTTTTTTGCACTCAAAACGTCTTGCGAAAAACATGCATTTCAATCCTATTGGAGACTTTTCCCGGACATTGTTCACAAGTTCGACACCCTCCCTTTTCGTACGCCATTATCTGAATTTTTCGATCTTCTCGCTTTGTACATGCAAACGAACATCAACTGTGTTCAGTTGCATGAGCTAAAACACCAGGAACTATTCCTGATTCTTCATACGCAGTATCCCAAGGAAGAGTTAGCGAACTTGTTTTACCCTATCATAGGCAAGTCAATTGACTTCAGGACGTTAATTATCGACAACTACCTCAAGATACACCATATAGACGAACTTGCGGAGATGTCGGGAATGGGAAGGACAAACTTTGACAGCAAATTCAAAGAAGAGTTTGGCACGTCGCCTCACCAATGGATATTGAAGCAGAAGGCCAGGCACGTACGCAACAACTTAGGCGAACCGGGCGCCACATTCAGCGATGTTATGAGGAAATATAATTTCAACTCGGCGACCCACTTCACACGGTTTTGCAAACAACAATTCGGATGCACGCCTACGGAATTGGTAAGACAGATACGTAAATCCGAATCAGACCCGAACACGGAGGTGAAAATATATTGAACGACTGTTCATCCCGCACTATTCCCACAACCCTTTCTCCGGGAATATAGCTATCTTTGCCTCATTTAACAATATACGGAAAATGATACTGATAGCAGATAGCGGATCAACGAAAACCGAGTGGTGTGTCACCGATGGGGTAGCGCCGGTAAAGCAGGTGTTTACGAAAGGAATAAACCCTTATTTCCAAACGACCGAAGAAATCAGGATAGAAATGGAAGCATCTTTGCTTCCGGCTATCCGTAACTTAACCATTGAAGCCGTGTGGTTCTATGGAGCGGGTTGCACTTCTCCGGTGAAAAAACAAATTATCGCCGACGCTATTTCCATCCTATTCCCTGTTTCCATCCAAGTATATAGCGACATGGAAGGCGCTGCCCGCGCCTTGTGTCAACGACAACCGGGTATCGCGTGCATACTTGGAACAGGTTCCAACTCTTGCTTGTACGACGGGCTGACAATCGTATCCAACGTCTCCCCTTTGGGTTATATACTGGGAGACGAGGGTAGCGGTGCGGTGTTAGGTAAACTGCTGGTAGGCGACTGCCTGAAGAACCAACTGCCCGGACATCTGATTGAAAAGTTCATGAGCCGCTATGAACTTACGGCAGCCGGCGTCCTGGAGCGCGTATACAAACAGCCGTTTCCTAATCGCTACCTGGCCGGGCTTTCGCGTTTTCTTTTAGAGAATATCGACGAACCGTACATCCGCAACCTCGTGCGCCAAAGCTTCCGCGACTTTTTTATTCGCAATGTGATGCAGTACGACGGCTTTGAAACTTATCCGGTGTATTTCACGGGATCGGTGGCCTTCTATTATCAGGCGACGCTCAGGGAAGCCGCCCAGTCAGTGGGTATTAATATACAACATATCGAACAGACTCCCATGCCGGGCCTGCTGACGTATCACTCCTGAAAACAACAATATGACATTCCAAAAAATAACAGAGACCGAATCGCTCTACAAAAATCTGGACAAGATGAGTGTCCACGAGTTACTTGATTGCATCAACAAAGAAGACCGCAAAGTCGCTGAAGCCGTATATGCGGAAATCCCCAGCATAGAAAAATTAGTGGAAGAAATAGTCAAACGCATGAAAATGGGCGGGCGTATCTTCTACATGGGCGCCGGCACCAGCGGACGCCTGGGCGTATTGGACGCTTCGGAAATACCGCCTACCTACGGGATGCCCGGCTCTTTGGTAATCGGCTTGATTGCCGGTGGCGACACGGCACTGCGCAATCCTGTGGAGGCTGCTGAAGACGATATGGAGAAGGGCTGGGAGGAGTTGATGGAGTATTCCGTAAACAAAAACGATACGGTAATCGGTATCGCAGCTTCGGGGACGACGCCTTACGTGATCGGCGCATTGCGGAAAGCGCGTGAAAACGGAGCGCTGACGGCCTCCATATCATGCAACCCCGAATCTCCGGTGTCGAAAGAGGCCGACATTTCCATCGAGCCTGTCGTAGGCCCTGAATTTGTGACCGGAAGCACGCGCATGAAAAGCGGTACGGCCCAGAAGTTGGTGTTGAACATGATCAGCACCGCAGTTATGATACGCCTTGGACGGGTGAAAGGCAACCGCATGGTAAACATGCAACTTACGAACAGCAAGCTTGTCGACAGAGGTACGCGAATGTTGATGGATGAACTCCGGCTTGACTACGAGCAGGCCAGGCATCTGCTGCTGCTGCACCATACCGTCAGGAACGCCATAGACTACTATCGCCGCGGGCCGGAATGAGAAACGTCAATAAGCGCCCTCACCTGGGGTAGCAAGGCTCGTCTTCCGTCATTATATATGATGTAATCGGAATGTGTTTTTTTAGTTTCTTCAGGCCATTGATTGCGCATACGGAGCATAACGTCTTCGCTGCAAACGCCGTCGCGGGCCATGACGCGCTCGATCCTCAACTCTTCGGGAGCGTATACCATAACAGATATGTCGACAAGACGGTTGAAGCCTGATTCAAAAAGGATGGCTGTCTCTATAACGCATAAATCCGCTGTCTGACGGGAGGCCCATGCAAGGAAATGCACCCCTACTTCGGGATGGATAATGGCGTTTACCTGCTTCAGCGCCTCGGCGTCGGTGAATATACGGGCGGCAAGGCGTTTGCGGTCTATCTCCGCACCATTGTAAATGGATTCGCCGAATATCTCCGTGAGCCGGCGGCGTATACGCGGAGAGGCGGCGGTCAGTTTCTTGCTTTCTGCGTCTGCTTCATAAACAGGGACGCCCAATACTTCCAGCAGGGATGACACTGTTGATTTCCCGCTACCTATACCGCCCGTCAGCCCTATCTTAATCATTTGCTTTGCTCCAGGATGAACTCGATTGAATCCTGCGAGAGGGCTACACGTTCTACCCAATCAGGCTTCTTTGCTATCCGTACAGGGAGCATACCGGAGGCGTTTTGCGCCGTGTCGTCGGCAATCGTCTCGACAATAAAATCTTTATCCGACAAATCCTTGAAGAGGGAAAGGGGTACATTGCAGGTTACCTTCACCACAGAGGGGAACATGCGGATGATATATCCTGCCGGAATATGCCTGCATACGATAGGTATCTCAAATGTTTTCTGTGTATATTCTTCGATAGGTATCGTAACGGAGACTGTGCCGGGGTTGAATACGGCGCCGTCTGTCTCCTTGAGTTTCAGGCGCCGGATAATCGTCTTGTTCCCTTTCTGTATTTCAGTATAGACCGTTTGCACGGAGGATAGCGAGGCGAGTACGACGTCCGTCGCATACACATCCGTCATAGAGGGAGAAATTATTATATCGCCCGACACTAAGAACCCCGGCTCGGTGCGGACATCGCCGTTGAAATATACAGGGAGGCGTTTCTTTTCCAGTTTACCGCATGGCGCTTCTATGCGCTGGGGATCGAAGCTGAGCAGGCTGGTCGTGGGAATCAGTTGCCTCATGATAATGCTTTCAATGTCTTTGGACGACAGGACGAGGGCGCCGCCGCCGTAGAGGGTTGTGTCCTGCATATTGACGGCGATGGAGGCTATTTTACGCCCAAGCGTGTAGTTGAGTAATACGCTGCCTTTATCGCGGATGCGGACCGTTATACCGGAAGGGGGCGTCCGCACAAAAGCCATATCGTTAGGCATATCCTTATAGTTGACAGGTATCTGCAGTTGTATCTCGTATTCGGTCTGCATGCTCTGTAATACCCAAAAGACGAACGAGAGGGATAAAAAAAACAGAAAGACTAAAACTTCTCTCCACTGAAAACGGGAAAAAAAGGGCTTAATCTTCCTGTGGACAGACTTGAATATTTGCGACACGCTTTCAAGTCGTATCATAGCGATGGGGATTATTTTTGCTGAGCGTCTTCCGATGATGCAAAGACGGAATTTTTGTCTATACGGATACGCACGCCTTCGGCAATCTCAAGTTGCATGTGCTTGTCGCTTATTTCTTTCACACGGCCGTATATGCCGCCTGCGGTGACTACCCTGTCGCCCTGCTTGATGGCTTCACGGGCTTTCTGGATGTCCTTTTGCCGCTTCTGCTGCGGACGAATCATAAAGAAGTAAAATATAACCACGATGGCTATTATAGGCAGGAAGCTGACAATTCCCGACGAGCCACCCGTTGTCGCAGGCGCTGCAGAATCAAGTAAAATACCTAATACGTTCATAATTCTTATTTATTTAATAGTTAATATGCATGTAACCGAGCCTCAAAGGTAGTGTAATAAATCAGTCCTTGAATAATATCCCCTCCTTTTTTAACTCGTCGACGATTGCGTCCAGTATCCCGTTGATAAAAATCCCGCTTTTGGGCGTACTATAATACTTCGCCATGTCGATATACTCGTTCAGGGTTACGCTCACAGGGATAGAGGGGAAGGACATCATTTCGGCGATAGCGATCTGCATTATAATCAAGTCTATATTCGCAACGCGCTCCGTCTCCCAGTTCTGTACGCGCCGGCTTATGCGCTCGCGGATCTCAGGGCCGTGCAGGAGGGTTTCGCGAAGGAGGCGGACGGAGAACATGCGCGCTTCCTCGTCGTTGAACATCGGCAGGAGCGATTGCCGGCTTCCCTCATGTTCCCTGAAGTGTTTGATGGTTTTAAGCGTAAATGTGCCGACGATTTCAACGTCATCGTTCCAGAAGATGCTCTTGTCTTCAAGGTATTCGGACACGGCTTCATTCCCAAGCACGAACGTCTTGAAAGCTGCGCGCCAAAATTCGCGGTCGGTCTCGTACGAATCGTCCGTGTTAACGGCGTATTCGGCGTAAAGGTCGGACGCGAGCAGCGTATTCAAGGTAGTTTTCAGGAAATCCTGGTCGTTATCCCATGAGATTTTATATTCGTTTACATAATGCCGCAGGTCGTCGTTACGGCTCAATTGCTGCGCAAAACGGTTGTTAACCAGGCGCATATTGGGATGTAATTCTTCGCTCGTCGGAACGTACTTATGCTTGCGGTTATCTAATGTTCGGTCGAGAAGATTCGTGAGGGCGATGATCAGGAGCAGGAAATAATAGTACAAATCGTAGGACTTACGTAAGCTGAAAAGCAATTCGTTCTCAGCAGTTTTCATGTCCCTACTATCGGTCTGATAATAGGCGTATAATATCTGCAAAACCTTAATGCGTATCAATGTTCTGTTTATCATTGTATGAAAGAGCTTTATTTTGTTTTTTAACAGGCTGCAAATGTAGTCAAAAATTGTGCGCCCGTCAATCTCTGCCATCTTATCGAAGCCGGTTCGTGCAAACATGTGATTTAATATCAATTGCCTCCCGTTGAGCGATATGTTTTCCATATTAGGGGAAAGGTATTCCGTAACCTGTTCTTGTAAAAATTCAGCGGCTCCCAAGCGCCATTTTTCCAGCTATCGCAAAAATTTATATTTGCAAAAATATCCCAACATAGGCTTGTAAAAATTCACAAGCTCCAAAAGTATCTTTTGGAGGTCTTGTAAAAATTCAGCGGCCCCAAAAGTATCTTTTGGAGCTTGTGTAAAAATTCAGCGGCTTCAAAAGTATCTTTTGGAGCTTGTGTAAAAATTCAGCGGCTTCAAAAGTATCTTTTGGAGCTTGTGTAAAAATTCAGCGGCTCCAAAAACATCTTTTGGAGCTTGTGTAAAAATTCAGCGGGATGTTGGAATATTTTTGGAAATATTATTGGAGCTTTTCC
>JAIRZN010000099.1 GCA_031267205.1 Tannerellaceae bacterium
TACTTTGTTCCCAGTTTCTGCTCTTCGTTTTGATTTTGTGTTTTCCTTTTGGAGGATCCTCGTATGTGATAAAACCGCTGGCGCGGACTTGTAGTCCGTGCCCCGTATGTGCAACCTCCAAATGTTGCGGCTAAAGCTTTCACAAAGGAGGCACGGACTACAAGTCCGCGCCAGCAGTTTTTTTCCCCTGTCGGCAAGCTTTCGCTAAAAATTTCTCCCCTGAAACGCTCCGTTTGAGACTTTCGCTAAAAATTTCTTCCCTGAAACGCTCGTCGGGAGACTTTCGCTAAAAAATTCTCCCCTCAAACGCTCGTCGGGAGACTTTCGCTAAAAATTTCTCCCCTCAAACGCTCGTCGGGAGGCTTTCGCTAAAAATTTCTTCCCTAAAACGCCCGTCGGGAGACTTTCGCGAAAAAATTCTTCCCTAAAACGCCCGTCGGGAGACTTTCGCGAAAAATTTCTTCCCTAAAACGCCCGTCGGGAGACTTTCGCTAAAAATTTCTCCCCTAAAACGCTCGTCGGGAGACTTTCGCTAAAAATTTCTCCCCTCAAACGCCCGTCGGGATGCTTTCGCTAAAAATTTCTCCCCTGAAACGCCCGTCGGGAGACTTTCGCTAAAAATTTCTTCCCTCTCTCGCCCGTCGGCAAGCTTTCGCTAAAAATTTCTCCCCTCAAACGCTCGTCGGGAGGCTTTTGTCTTAACATTTTTCCTTGCCGCGGGCGTCGGGAGGCAATTATCTAAACACAATTTAACGAATCAGCGGAAATTTGAGCTTTCGTCAAGTGATTATTCCTTATATCCGGCGTCGGGAGGCTCTTGTGTAAACACAATTTAACGAATCAGCGGAAATTCAGGCTTTCGTCAAGTGATTATTCCTTATATCCGGCGTCGGGAGGTTTTTGTGTAAACACACTTTAACGTATGGCGCGTCGGCATGTTTTCGTCAAGAGATTATTGCCTGCCGCGGGCGTCGGGGGGCTTTTGTGTAAACACACTTTAACGTATCGCTGCGCGGCAGGTTTTCGTCAAGAGATTTTTTGTTGCCGCGGGCGTCGGGAGGGTGTTCGCATGAATATACGGTTTCCCGACTGCTTCGGCGATGGGTCGGCGCGGTATGCTGGCGTGTTTTCATAGTTGCCCGGACGTTATGCGGCGCATGAACCAGTCTTCTATGCCGGCGGCTATCGGTGTGACGCTTACGGAAGTATGACCTTTGGCGACGAGACGTGAGGCGAGCTGCGAGACGTCCTCCGCGGCCGTACGGAGGGTCAGGTGGTGGGCGTCGCCGAAGGCATAGCATGAGAGGGCTCCGTCGTAGAGGCGGAGGTCGGCAAGGAGCGCGTACATATCATCGGAGCGCACGGCGTAGAGTGGCGCGTCGAAGGATCGGCATATGGCGGCGGGCGTATCGACGGTAAGGCATTGGCCTGAGTAGATGAGCGCTATGCGATCGCAGCGTGCGGCCTCGTCCATGTAGGGCGTCGAGACGAGGATCGTTATCCCCATGCCCTTCAGGCGGTCGAGCGTGTCCCAAAGTTCACGTCGCGAGACAGGGTCTACGCCCGTCGTCGGCTCATCGAGCAGCAATACTTCGGGCCTGTGTATGAGCGCGCAACAGAGGGCGAGCTTTTGCTTCATGCCGCCCGATAGCCGGCCCGCGCGACGGTTTGCGAAGGGGCTTAGGGGGAGGTAAATGTCGCGTATAAGGTCGAAGTTGTCGCGCATGGCGACGTTGAAGACGGAGGCGAAGAAGCGGATGTTCTCGTCCACCGTGAGGTCTTGGTAGAGCGAGAAGCGGCCGGGCATGTATCCGATGCGGCGGCGTATGTTGCGCCAATCCGTGACGACGTCCGAGCCGCATACCCGTGCGCTTCCGCCGTCGGGCAGCAGCAGCGTTGCGAGTATGCGGAAGATGGTCGTCTTGCCCGCCCCGTCAGGGCCTATGAGGCCGAAGAGCTCGCCTCCGGCCACGTCTAAGCTGATCGAGCGCAGGGCCTTAAGTCCGCCGTAGGATTTCTCGAGGGCGGCGATAGAGATATTGTTCGTCATCGGTCAGAATTTAAGTTCGCCGTACTGCCCTATCTTGAGGAAGCCGTCGTTTTGGACTGCAATCTTTATGGCGTAGACCAAGTTCGAGCGTTCGTCCTTGGTATGTATGCCTTTAGGCGTAAATTCGGCTTTGGCGGACACCCATGTGAGGAGGCCGCTGTACGCGCGCCGCTCGTTGGGCCCGTAGTCGGCGAATACGCTCACCGTCTGCCCCTCTTTCAACTGCGATAGTTGCGCGGCGGTGATGTAGGCGCGAAGATGCAGGAGGCGCGTGTCGGCGATCCTGTAAAGCGGCTTGCCCGGCGCGGTTACTTCGCCCGCTTCCGCGTATTTGGCGAGGACGAGGCCCGTGACGGGGTTCATGATGCGGCTTTTGAGCAGCATATCGTCGAGCTGCATGATTTGGTAAAGCAGGCTTTCAAGCTCGGCTCCGGCGCTGTCCGAGGTTTTGTCGAGGGCCGAGCGTTGGGCGTCGAGCTGTTTGTGGAGGAGGGCGGCGGCGTTGACGATGTCGTCAAGCTGCTTGGCGTTAGCGGCTCCGGCCCGGACGAGGTTTTCGATACGTTGCCGCTCGACGTTGGCGGTGGCTATCTGCTGCTCAAGCGCAGCTATTTGCTTGCGTATATCCGGCCGCCGGAGGTCTACGGCCTTCAGTCCTGCGGCGATCTGCATCTTGCGGAGGTAGAGCTGCGTCGTATCAATGTATCCGGCATAGGTTCCGGCCTCGACGTATTCGCCTTCGCGTATGTTGAACTCCATGATTCGTCCGCTTGCTTCGGAGGATACCACAACTTCGGTAGCCTCGAAGGCTCCGGTGGCGTCGAACGTTGCGCCGGTTCCGCTGCAGGAGGCGAGTAAGGCCAGCGCGGGGAGGAGGATGTAAGTTTTCATCTGTATTGTATTATTCATTGGTTGTATGCATGAGGTTGAAGAAGGCAGCGAGCAATTGTATGCGGTGCGTCGCGGCGTTTTGTCGGGCGATGTCTTCCGAGTTAAGCTCGCGGATAAGGTCGGCGACGGCGATAACGCCGTTGTCGAGCTTAGCTTCGGCCGCCCGCCGTAGGCTGGCGCGTAGCCTGAGTATGTCGCCGTCCGCTTCGAGTAAGCTGTTGATTTTATCTATCTCCGCGTTGTGGCGTATGATTTGGAGGGAAGTATTGAAGAGGAACGTCTCTCGCTGGAGGCCTACCGAGTTGCGATTGGCCTCTATGCGCAGGCGGTCGTTCTTCGAGGTATAAAGCCTGCCCACGTTCCACGACAGCCGCACGCCGGCGATGTAGAACGGCTCGAAGCTATCCTCCAGCATATTCAGGCCCGGCCGTCCGTATCCCCCCTGCACGAAGAGGCCGAGTCGCGGCATAAGTCCCGCCTCCACCTGCCGTCGTTGCACGTCGAACATCTCAGCCTGCGCATCCAAGGCCCGCAGCTCCGGTCGGTTGATAGTTGCCGCACGTACGCCCGGCACGTTCGGGATGTCCAGCGTCAGCGAATCCTCCCCGCCAAGCCCCGTCAGCGCGCAAAGCACGGCGAGGTATGCGCGGCGTCCGGCGTTGAGCTCTATGTCCCGCTGCCCGACGTTCAGCAGCTCGACCTCCAGCGCTTCGAGGTCGGACGTATTGGCGAGGCCGTTGCCGAGCATAGCCGAGAGCCGTCCGGCGTTCACCTCAAGGCCCTTCTTAAGGAGAGCGTTTTGCCGCAGCATCTCGTCGTGCAGGAGGCACCCGAAGTAGACCTGGTTCACGCGCTCGTTGAGCGCGTACAGCTCCGCGTCGAGCTGTTTACGTTCGACATCCGCCTGCGAGCGCGACAAATCCTTCGCCGCCCCAATGTTGCCGCCGTCCCAGAGCAGTTGCGACAGCTCGGCCGTCAGTTGGTACTGGTCACGGCTAACCGTCGGTATGGATAAGTCCGGCATGAGGGCGGCCAGGCGAGCAACGTCAAACGGCAGCGTCGTGACATCGCTCTGGTAGGTAGCCTTGGCGTTCACGGCGAGCTGCGGCAGCAAGCCTTTGGAAGCATTGGCGACGTTGTAGGCCTCGGTCATGTCGATCAGCCCGTATCGTTTGACGAGCGGATAATGCTCGCGCGCCAGGTCGTAGCACTGCGTGACGGTGATCAGCCTCGCCGGCTGGGAGGCAGCGTCAGCAGTCGCGAGCAGTAAAGCCAGCATCAATAGTCGTTTCATTGTGTATAGGTTTAGCTGATTTGTTCATCGCGTACCGGTTGCAGCAAGCCCCGCATGACATCGCACGTGAGCCGCCTGCGCCGGTTAAGTAATTCAAGGAAGGCCCCCTCGTCGCCCTCAAGGAATAGCGCCATCAAGGTTTTGCGCAGCAGGACGGGGAATACGAATAAGCCGATGAAAGTCGACACGACATCCTCCAGCGGCAGTCTATTAAGGAGGCCCTGTTCCATCTCCAGCAGCACCTGGTTTCGCAGGCGGACGAGCACCTGCACCTGTCCGAAGTTCTTCGCGACGGCGTGAAAGAGGTGTTCCGGGTCGCGGTTCATTTCGTTGATTACGAAAAGCGGGAAGAGGAGGTTCTCGCTGAGCGCCGTGATGTAGAGGTCGACGATACGCGGCATCTTCTCCAGGATGTTCGTGTCCTCGTTCATTATCAAGTCAATGTTTGGGACTACCGCATTAATCAATTGCGCGAAGATCGCCTCAAACATCATCTCTTTAGTTCTGAAATAATAGTGCATGGCGGTGCGGCTGATGCCCACCTCCGAGGCTATGTCGTTCATGGTCGTCGCCTCATAGCCTTTGCGAACGAATACCCTCTTGGCCGCCTCGATAATACGGCTTTCGACGGCAGTTGAATCATCTGTCTTCATGGTCTGCTTGTGTGCTTGTGAATATTTCCGTCAGTAGTGTCTGACACCGGTGACAAATATAAACGAAAAAGCAAGCCCCGGTAGCGCGAGAGCCGTTTTTTTCGATACTTTAACAAGAGGAGGCGTAATCCTTCAATGCCGTCCGCAATAGTTTGAGAGCTTTTGTGATGTGGTACTCGACACTTTTCTCCGACAGGCCGAGGCTTTGGCTGATCTCCCTATGGCTTTGGTCGTGATAGCGGCTGCGTAGGAAGACGTCATGCGTTTTGGGAGGTAGAGCGGCGAGCGTCTTGTCTATCAACTGCTGCACTTCCTCGGAGAATAGCTTTTCAGGGTTACAGGCTTCGAGAGTGGCGATCTTCAGCTCCAGCTCCCAGAGTTCCAAGCTTGTGATATAGCGTTCGATCTCCTGCTGCGTGCGAAGGTGGCGGAGGTGGTTGAGGCATTTGTTCTTGATGAGCGTCGTGATGTAAGCCGGGGCGTTTGAGTTCGGCGCGAGATGCCGGCGGTTTTCCCAATAACACATAAAGCTCTCCATGACGATGTCCTCGGCCGTCTCCTTTTGCACCACATATGTTTTTGCGAAGCGCACGAACCTGTCGTTATATTTACGATACAACTCGTTCAGGCCTGCCGTGTTATCGTTTGAAGCTCCGCTCATTTGGAAAGGTTCCTGTATTGTATGGGAGTATGCTGTGTTTGACTGCGGAAGAAGCGTATGAAGTATGACGAGTTCTCGAAGCACAACGCTTCGGCTATGGCCGAGACGGACATATCTGTGTAGGTCAGCATGCGCTTTGCTTCCTGGAGGATACGGTTCTGTATATAGAGCTTGGCGTTCATGCCTATGGATTTTTTGATTACTTCGTTCAGGTAGTTGGGCGTTATGGATAGTTTATCGGCGTAGAAGCGTATGGAGTGCTGCTTGATGTAATGCGTGTCTACGAGTGTCAGGAAGTCGTTCACATACTTGTTCTTTACCTTTTTGTTTTCCTCCGGGAAGACAGGCAGCACGTTGTGTTCGTCCGTGTAAGCTTTGTTGAGCAGCGATAGCAGTTCGTAGAGCAAGGCCCTCACGGCGTGGCGGTCTTTTGTTTCGGATGTTGCGTTTATCTCGTTTTTCAGCTTCGTCGACACATTATATATATGTGTAAACGCTTCGCCGCTGAGGGTCGTCTTCACCGAATACCTTCCCATCGAGAAAAAGGCGAGGCTGCGAAGGAAATCACGGTCGTTGAAGAAGTTCACGGCGAACTCTTCGTCGAATATCAGCGCGAAGCCGTCCCTGATATTCTTCCTGTCAAGGTTGCGCGTCTCGCCCGGTCTGGTAAAGACGACGTCGCAAGGTTTTACGATATGAGTTTGCCCGTCCACGCTGAAGAAGCCGGAGCCTTCGGTTATAAAAGTAATGTCGTAATAAGCCAGCGAGTGGACTGCGGACGTGGAGAAATAGGGCTTTATGTAATGCAGCTCCACTACATCGACCAGAAGCTCGTCTGCGTTCTTCCTCCTGTAATAGTCGTATTGTGGAATATGTTTCATGCTAACGAATTAAATGGTGGTTTAATCACTCCCTTCCCCTTTACGGTTAGGCGGGGAAGGGAGGAGTGCGAGATTTATGTCTTTAATGGAATAGCATATCGGGCGTGACGGGGGCAAACTTTCCGGCGCCGGATTCGCGTATGCGTACGCTTCCGTTGTTCCAGTTTGACGGCCATCCGCCGATAATATGCCCCAGGAACACGACTTTCAATTCGTGCAGGCCTTTGGCTAAGGCCGCTGATTTGTCGTTGCGTGAGAAGCGTTTCACTTCGCCGCCGTTGTCAATCAGCAGGCGTCCGTCGAGCCACACTTCTTCGTTATCGCTTGAGATGTAATAGACGCCGTCGTCGGGAATGTCGACGTATCCGCTTGCCACGGCGGCGTATTGCTTCACGTTGCGCATTGCATCGTTGGAAGGTTCGACCCTCGTAATGTCGCGCAGGCCGGCCAGCACGCCGTCCGTCCAGTCGTTCGCGGAGCCGAGTGCGGAGGTTTCTTTAAATTCCCCGTAGGCTACCTTCAGGCTCAGGCCCGGCGTCAATCCTTCGGGTGTGGAGAGTGTGGCGGGCGAGTAGTCCTGCTTCTCGACCGTTATGGCGCGCGTCCGGCTCATCTTGCCCGAAGGCAGCACGGAGCGTATCTTCAGGGTTCCCGATTCGGAGTATTCAAGCGGGGCTTCGTAGACGGCCGACGTCGGCGCAGGTTCGGAGCCGTCGGTGGTATAGACCATCCTGACGGGGCGTGTCGTTTCAAATTCGAGCGTAGCCTTATCGGTGAAGGCTATGAAATTGCACGAGCCGCCGGGCTGTTCGGGTTGTGGAATGTAGTAGTTGATCCCGTGCCCGTCGAGGCGCACGAGAGCATTGTCGACCCGCCGCAGGAAGTCGTCGTAATCCTTACCGTCGAGCGGCGTCCAGGCTATTTCCGCCAAGGCGAGGGCGCGCGGGTAAGCGCTGTATTCCATCAAGTCGGTTGTATACATATATTCCGACCAGACGTTGGCCTGCACGCCTCTTATGAAGTCCGCCTTGCCGGTAGCCGTCAGCGTATCGGGTGTGGGATTGTAGGAATAAGTAGCTTCGAGCGGGACGTATCCGCCGATCGTTACCGGCTCGATCTTGGCGTCTCCCTGGTAGAAATTGATGTACATGCCGTTGGACATAGGTGTCATGATAACGTCGTGATCCATACTTGCGGCAGCTATACCGCCCTTTTCGCCTCGCCATGACATCACGGTAGCCGTCGGCGCAAGCCCGCCTTCGAGTATTTCGTCCCATCCGATCATCTTCCTGCCGTATCCGGCGAGGACGCGTTCGATACGTTGCACGAAGTAGCTCTGCAAACGTTCCTCGGCGCTGTGACCGGCATCGGCTTTAAGCCCTTCTTCGCGTATGCGCTGTTGGCAGAGAGGGCATTCTTTCCAGCTTGTTTTGGGACACTCGTCGCCGCCGATGTGAATGTATTCCGAAGGGAAGAGGGTTGTCACTTCGCCGATTACGTTTTCAAGAAACGTGAACACACTTTCCTTTCCGGCGCATAGCACGACATCTTCAACGCCCCATACGGCGCGTATTGCAGCAGGTTCGCCCTTGCAAGAGAGTTCGGGGTAGGCTGCGATGGCGGCCATTTCGTGGCCCGGCAGTTCTATTTCGGGTATGACGGTAATGAACCTGTCGGCGGCGTATTTGACGATCTCTCTTACTTCCTCCTGCGTGTAGAAGCCTTCGCTATTAGGGCTTTTGGAACCTACTTCGGTCAGGCGCGGATATTGTTTTATCTCTATGCGCCAGCCCTGGTCGTCGGTCAGATGCCAATGCATACGGTTGATTTTAAACATAGCGATTACATCTAACTGCTTCTTGATGTTTTCAACCGGGATGAAATGCCGGCACGGGTCGAGCATAATGCCGCGGTATCCGAAGCGAGGCTCGTCCCTGACCGTAACCGCAGGAGCTGTCCAGGCGATATTTCTCACGACAGACGGGCTTTCGACCTCAGCCGGCAGCAGTTGCATAAAGGTCTGCATACCATAGAAGAGACCCTGCGGCGTTTTGGCTTTAAGCATTACATTATCTGCGGTTACATCGAGCGTATAACCCTCGTCGTTCACGTCAAGCGCTGCGTCTATAACCAATGCAATCGCGCCGGACTTCTCCCTGTCGGTCACTTCGAGCGTATAACCGGTAGACAGCTTTAGTTTGGCGGCAAAAAACTCTGCAATTGTTTTCCCTTCGGGCGAAGAGGCGTAAAACGCGGCGCTTTTCTTCAGCGTAAAATCGCCCTGGTTGCGCACAAGGCTCAATGGAGCAGGGATGACGTTCAGGCCCCTGTTATAAACCTTCATCTCCACGTCCCTTTCGCATGAAGACAAAACAAAGAGCGCTCCCATAGCGCAGCAAGCAAATAATTTCTTCATATCAAACATCTCATATTTAACTATTGATTATTGGATGTGCCAAAGATACCAAATAAATGAGAAAACGACATCATTTAAGCGCATCATTGACAGATTCAACACGGTTAAATTCTTTTTTTCGCAGGTTTTCGAGGTTATACGCATATCGTTTTTGACAGCAAAAGCTTTGCTTTTACTTCAAAAAGAAACGGAACAGGTCGTTCCCGTTAGCGTACAGCAGCAGGGCAAAGAGGATTATCATGCCCGTTATTTGTGCGTATTCAAGAAATTTGTCACTCGGCTTGCGACGGGTGATGATCTCGTAAAGCAGGAACATCACGTGGCCGCCGTCTAATGCCGGTATCGGCAGAATATTCATGAAAGCCAGGATGATGGAGAGTAAGGCGGTAGTCATCCAGAAAACCCTCCAGTCCCACACGGACGGGAAGAGGTTGCCTATGGCTCCGAATCCTCCAAGGCTGGAGGCTCCTTCTTTAGTGAACACATATTTCATGTCCCCCACGTATCCTTTGAGCGTATTCACACCCAGGCGCACGCCGGCGGGGAATGAGGCAAGGAAGCCGTATGTCCGCGTCACGGTGGCGTAAAAGTTTCTTGGACTGAGGTTGATTTTTATTCCCATATTGCCGGCCGTATCGGTGCGTAGGCGCAATGAGTGTTCCACTCCGCCGCGGTTGAATCCTACGGCTATCTCCTCGTTCTTCCTTTTCTCCAACTCTCCGATAACGTCGTATATTGAAGGCGTAGGTATGTTGTCGATTGAGCGTATCGTGTCGCCCGGCAACAATCCTGCTATGGCGGCGGGGGAGTTATCGTCGGCCATACTTTCGACAATCATGGGATAGCGCACGGAGGCAAAACCTCTCCTGTCGCGCATCACGCGCTGCATCATGTCTTCGGGAATGGAGATAGCCGTTTCCATACCATCGCGCAGTACGGTTACAGTCTGCGCCTCCACAACGGCGCGAAGGGCGTCGGCATTGAAACGTTCCAGTTCCATCTTGTCGGTGCGCAGGAGTATATCGCCGTCGCGGAAGCCTATGTTGTGAAACGTTTCGCTATAATCCATTCCCATCTTCATGTTCTTGAGCGGCAAATAGGTGTCGCCCCATGCAAAAAGAACCATGGAGTAGATAAGCAGGGCCAGTATGAAGTTAAAGAGCACGCCGGCCGTCATGATAAGTAAACGCGGGCCGGCCGGTTTGGAACGAAATTCGTATGGTTGCGGCGGTTGGGCCATTTGTTCCTTGTCCATGCTTTCGTCTATCATGCCGGATATTTTGCAGTATCCGCCCAACGGAAGCCAGCCGACGCCGTATTCCGTTTCGCTATTCTTCGGCTTGAAGCGGAACAGCGCAAACCATGCGTCAAAAAAGAGATAGAACTTCTCTACCCTCACCTTATACATGCGGGCGAAAAGAAAATGCCCCAATTCATGGACAAGTACTAATATTGATAAACTCAGGATGAGTTGTAGCGCCTTGATCAAAAATGTCTCCATATTATTTTATTGTTGTTGTTAAATAGTTATCCGATAAGTTCCGTCGCTATCCTCCGCGCTTCGGCGTCTGTTGCTACATAATCTTCGTAAGACGGGTTAGCTATGAAGGATGCTTTTTGCAGTGTTTGTTCTATTATGTCGCTCATTTGCAGGAAGCCTGTTTTGTCGCGCAGGAAGGATGCCACCGCTATTTCGTTGGCGGCATTCAGTATACAGGGTGCATTTCCTCCTCTGCGCATAGACTCTAAGGCGAATGCGAGGTTAGGGAAACGTTCCGTATCGGGCTCTTCAAAGGTCAGCGTGTTGTACCGGCGGAAATCCAGACGGGGGGCTTTACTTGTCAGGCGTTTGGGGTATGAAAAGGCATAGCTGATGGGTAGCTTCATGTCTGGGATGCCAAGCTGGGCCATGACGGCTCCGTCTGCAAACTCTACCATCGAATGTACAATAGACTGCGGATGCACCACCACCCGTATCTGTTCCGGCACGAGGTTAAAGAGCCATTTGGCTTCAATCATCTCAAAGCCCTTGTTCATCATCGTTGCCGAATCAATGGTTACCTTAGCTCCCATAGTCCAGTTCGGATGTTTCAGCGCCTGCTCCTTTGTTACCATAGCCATTTCCGCTCTTGTGAAGGTGCGGAACGGTCCTCCTGAGGCCGTCAGCCAGATACATTCCACCGGGTTATCCCAATTGCCTGCCAGACACTGGAAGATGGCCGAGTGTTCGGAATCGACGGGCAGTAGCGGCGCCTTGTGACGGATGGCCAGCGAGGTAATCAGTTCGCCTGCGACCACTAACGTTTCCTTGTTTGCCAGCGCTATTGCCTTCCCTGCTTTGACGGCGGCTATGGTTGGTTTCAACCCTGCGTATCCTACCATAGCGGTGAGCGTCATATCGACAGGGCCGGCTTCGGCTACCTGCGCAATGGCGTCTTCGCCCGCCCATACCTTTACAGGCAGGTCGCTCAGGGCTTCTTTGAGTTCGGTATATTTACTTTCGTCAGCTATCGCTACGGCTTCGGGCATGAACTTGCGCGCCTGGGCGACGAGCATGTCTACACGGTTGCGGGCTGTCAGCGCGTATACTTCAAACATATCGGGATGTTCATCCACTACTTCCAGCGCCTGTGTCCCTATCGAACCGGTAGAGCCTAATATAGCCAGCTTTCTCTTCATACGTTAAAAGGATATATATTCTTCAGGGTTTACGGGATTGCCTCTGAACCATAACTCGAAGTGCAGATGCGGGCCTGTGGACAGGCTCCCTGTATTGCCTACCAAAGCTATCGCTTCGCCGGCAGTTACCTGGTCTCCCATTTTTTTCAATAGTAATTCGTTATGCTTATATATGGATATAAATCCGTTCTTGTGTTGAACCTGTATCACGTTGCCGGACTGTGGGTCGTATCCGGTGAAGATAACCGTCCCGTCCAGAGTCGCCAGGACGCTTTCCTTGGGCGCCGCCACCAGGTCTACGCCGTAATGGTGTATCTCTGCTTCATAGTGCGAGGAGATGAGGCCATTCACCGGCTTATAGAAAAAGACGGCGTTGCTGGGTGTTTGATTGGGATTAAGGGAGGTGAGGTTGAACTTTTCTTCTTCTTCAAAAGTTCTTATAAACTCTTTCTCGGTCTCGCTGCGGGTTATTTCGTAATTGGCGTTGATGATAGCCATGGAGTCGATGTCGCGTATGGAGTCTAACGGCATAGTGCCGGTAAGTATACTCGTTACATTGTCTAAGTAGCGGGTCTGTATTTCGATTATCATCTCTAAGGAATCTGCCCTAAGGGCGTTCTGCATAATTTCCTTGCGCACTTCTACGTCCAGGTAGCCGGGAAGATAGTTGCGGATAGGGGTTTTGATTATAATAAAGGCCGTGAATGCGATCAGTACAATGGCAAAGGCTAACAGGACGGCGAAGGCCGATAGTTGCGACATGCGAAACGACCATACCTCCTCCAAGGTTCCTTCATTGAAAAAAGAAAGCTTGTATTTGAGACGTATACTCTGCCAGAACGATTGAAAATCTTTTTTGCGATGTTTCTTTGCCATATTCAGTTTAATAGAACGCAAAAGTAGCAAAATCCAAATCCCGTAAAAGTCGGTTTACGCTTATTAACGTTTATGCAGGTCTAACAAGCCTTCAGGGACGGACACTTCTATGTGTCGCTTCTCATGGTTGACGGAGACTGTCCATTCCTCGACGGCGGGCATAAGCAGCTCTTCGCCTTTATTGTCAATCCTGTACAGGACGTTAGCGGTGCTGTCGTCGACATCGGTTATTGTTCCAAGCTCTCCGTATATCGTGTCGGAGACGGTATAACCTACATAGCCTGCCTCGTCCGTATCTTCGGCGGCGCCGGATACGTCGTCCGTCATTCTTTCGAGGGGATAATATACTTCACGATGGCTGAATATGCGGACGGCTTCTTCGGAGTCTACGGTTTCCAGCTTTACGAGGATGATGTTAGCAGTCTTATTACGGTATTCTTCGATGAAGAAGGGAACCATTATACCTTCCATTTCACATATAATAAACGGGTCGTCCGTATGATTGAAAATATCGTAAGACAGTACCAGCCCTATCTCGCCCTTTATGCCGTGCGGTTTGGTGAAATAACCTACCTTGCGTACCGTCGCCTTTTCTATCATCGCCCGCTTTATTATTATAGACGGGTGATACGCGCGCCTATACGATTCAGGCGTTTGTCTATGTCCTGGTATCCCCGGTCTATCTGTTCGATATTATGTATGCGGCTCACGCCTTCCGCGCTCATGGCGGCTATCAATAGGGCGATGCCGGCGCGTATGTCGGGGGACGTCATGACGGAAGCTCTTAGCCTGAAACGATTACCCAGACCTATCACAGTCGCGCGGTGCGGGTCGCAAAGTATGATCTGCGCTCCCATATCTATAAGTTTATCTACGAAGAAGAGGCGGCTTTCAAACATCTTCTGGTGAATGAGCGCGCTACCGTTAGCTTGCGTCGCCACAACAAGTAAAACGCTGAGCAAGTCCGGCGTAAGCCCCGGCCACGGGGCGTCGGCTATCGTCATTATGGAACCGTCGATAAACGTCTCTATATCGTACGTCTCGTGAGCGGGTATATGTATATCGTCGCCTTCTTTCTCTACGGTAATACCAAGGCGGCGGAACGATTCGGGTATGATGCCCAACTGTTCGTAGCCGGTTCCCTTGATCGTAATATCCGACGAAGTCATAGCAGCCATACCGATAAAGCTGCCTACTTCTATCATATCCGGCAGTATCCTGTGAACGCCGCCGCCGAGCGAATCTACGCCCTCCACCGTCAACAGGTTGGATCCTACCCCCGATATGCGCGCTCCCATACGGTTGAGCATGGCGGAGAGCTGCTGAAGGTAAGGTTCGCAGGCGGCGTTATAAATCGTAGTCGTCCCGCGGGCGAGCACAGCCGCCATCAGTACGTTGGCCGTACCCGTAACCGAGGCCTCGTCGAGCAGCATATAAGCCCCTTCCAAGCGACCGGCTTCCATGACGTACAACTGCCGCTCAACGTCGTAGTCTACCGAAGCTCCAAGCTTGCGTATACCGTCGAGGTGAGTATCCAACCGCCTCCGGCCTATCTTATCGCCTCCGGGTTTAGGTATAACAGCCTTGCCGAAGCGCGTCAGCAACGGGCCTACGAGCATGACGGCGCCCCGCAGCGCTGCGCATTTCCGAAGGAAGGCTCCGGTGGAGAGATAATCAACGCTCACCTCATCGGCCTGGAACTCATACGAGGTATCCGACAGCCGTTCAACCTTTACATGCATATCCAGCAGGATCTGTATAAGGTTCTTTACATCTATAATATCGGGAATATTGTGAATAGTGACTTTCTCATCCGTAAGCAGCGTTGCGCATATCACCTCCAGGGCCTCGTTCTTGGCTCCCTGTGGAACGATCTCGCCGCTCATCCTGCATCCGCCTTCTATCACGAATGAACTCATCGGTTCTTCCGGTTGTGGTTTTTCTTGTTGTTGACCTTTACATTGGGCGTATTAACCGGCGCAAGTATCTCGCGGCTGTCGATTAGTTTCATCATGCTTTTATCCAGCCTGATCCGTCCTTCCGACAGTTCTTCCATATCCATGAATATCCTGTTGTCGTCCACCGAATCCTTGTTCCACATGACATACGCCCTTTTCATTTGGTTTGCAAGCAGGAAGATAAGGTAATTCCTTTTCTCTCCATCTTCAAGGCAGTTGGCTTTGTATATCATCTGCTCGACGATTTTCCCGTAGTGACGATAGGTGCCGCGGGAGCCTCCATAATGGATACGCGGAGGTTTGCTGTATAAATCCTCCCTCCTGATAATCTCGTAAGGATAGTCTATATCTAACCTGAAATCGGAGATAATGGCCAGGTGATCCCACAGTATATGCTTGAAATCGCTTATGTCGCGCAGATGCGGGAACAGGTTTCCCATAGCGACTATGATGCTGTTGGCGCAACGTTGGCGTTCCCTCCTGTCGACAATACCGACACAATAATCAACCATGTTATGGATATTACGCCCATATTCGGGCAGAAACATTTTCTTTAATTCGGTGTTATATTCCATTTCTTTAATTTGTTTGAAGCGCAAATGTAGTGAAATTCAAGTAAAACGCAAAACGCCGACGGAAACGCCGCAGTACATCTCCCTACAAACGCCGGCATCCGCAGTAGGACAGCCGCCCGTCTTCCCGCCATCGGAACAGTCCCCGCCAACCGCCCGGACATTCTCCGGCTCTCGGAAAACCTGCCGACGAGTGAAAACAGACTTACCAAATTTTGGGAAGTCTGCCGACGATCGAAAACAGACTTACCAAATTTTGGGAAGTCTGCCGACGATCGAAAACAGACTTACCAAATTTTGGGAAGTCTGCCGACGAGTGAAAACAGACTTACCAAATTTTGGGAAGTCTGCCGACGAGTGAAAACAGACTTACCAAATTTTGGGAAGTCTGCCGACGATCGAAAACAGACTTACCAAATTTTGGTAAG
>JAIRZN010000100.1 GCA_031267205.1 Tannerellaceae bacterium
ACGATGAATATATTCAGCCAGATAGGTATAATCATGCTTATAGGCTTGGTTGCCAAGAACGGCATACTGATAGTCGAATTTGCAAATCAACGGCAAGACGCCGGCCTGACGAAGCTCGATGCTATACGCTCTGCATCGACACAGCGGCTGCGTCCTATCTTGATGACAAGCTTGTCTACCATACTGGGATTGCTCCCACTGGCCCTTGCCTCTGCCGAAGGAGCGCAGGGACGTATCGCTATGGGGACGGCAGTGGTGGGCGGACTCTTAGTGTCGACCTTCCTCACGCTATTCGTCGTGCCGGCCATGTATAGCTTTATTTCGACGGACAGGAATAAGAAAAACGCATAAGATGAAACGATATATCTGCATACCATTGCTCGCACTCCTCACAGCAACAGCTACCGCAACCGCCCAGGAGACGGTCTATACGTTGAGACAGTGTATTGAGACCGGCCTGGAGCGCAACTACTCCATCCGTATCGTGCGCAACGAGCAAATCATCAGTGAAAACAATGCTACGCCCGGTAACGCGGGCTTGCTTCCTTCGGCCGACCTGAGCGGAGGCTTCAGCGGAACGGATGACGCCGAAGCGGCTAATGTCGGCCTGACCGTCAGTTGGACGGTATTCGACGGCTTTGGGATACAGGCCGATTACGCCCGGCTGAAGGAATTACGCAACTTGGGCGAACTCAATACCCGCATGGCTATCGAAGATTTTATAGCAAATATATCGGGCGAATACTATAACCTTATCCGGCAAAGGACGCGCCTGCGCAACCTAACCTCTACGCTGAGCCTCTCGCGCGAACGCCTGCGCATCGTGGAAGAGAGGTATTTCATCGGCTCCATGTCGCGCCTCGACCTTCAACAGGCGCAGGTGGACTTTAACGCCGATAGTTCCGCCGTCTTGAATCAGTTGGAGGTAGTGCACCGTTCGCGCACGCACCTCAACCAACTGATGGCTATGGATAATGTGGAAAACGCTGTGATGCTTAAGGATTCCGCCATCTACCCCAACGTATTCCTCGACGAAGCGGAACTGTGGAGGCGGACTATGGACACGAACGTATCCTTGATGGTCGCCCGCAAAAATGTCAGCGTATCAAGCCTCGATCTCAAAAAGGCTCGGAGCCGTAACTACCCCTACCTCCGCCTCAACGCCGGCTACGGCTACACAGTGGGCTGGGCAGGAATGAGTAACCCGCAGGAAAACATAGGGCCGAACTACGGCCTTACGATAGGCTTCAACCTCTTCGACGGCTTCAACAAAAAACGTGAACAGCGCAACGCGCGTATCAACATAGAGAACCGGGAGTTGCTACGGCAGGAGTTAGAACTATCCCTGCGCACAGACATGAGCAACCAATGGATGGCCTACGAGAACAATCTTAACCTGTGGAACTTAGAAAAAGAAAACTTGGTGGCAGCCCAGGAAAACTTCCGCATCGCCATCGAACGTTACCGCCTCGGCGACCTATCCGGCATACAACTGCGCGAAGCCCAAAACAGCCTCCTTAACGCCGAAGAAAGACAGTCCATAGCGGAATTTGCCACCAAGCTCTGCGAAATATCCCTCCTCCAACTAAGCGGACAAATATCCAACTATCTGAATCCGGAAGAATAAAACAAAACTCCGTACCGTCACTTCAATATATCCAGAGCCTGCGTCAAGTCGGCCTTGATGTCTTCGATGTGTTCGATGCCTACCGATATGCGCAGCAGGCCCGGTTCTACTCCCGAAGCTTTCTGGTCTTCGGGCGATAGTTGTTCGTGGGTGGTGGAGGCGGGATGTATGATGAGGGATTTGGCATCGCCTACGTTGGCAAGGTGGCTGAGCAGTTTGACGTTGTCTATCACTTTGTCGGCGTCCGAAGGGCCTCCTTTGAGCTTGAATGTAAGTACGGCTCCGGGGCCTTTGGGGAAATACTTCCCTGCTAAGGCGTGATACTTGCTGCTTTTCAGTCCGGGATAATTCACGTATTCTACCTTGGGATGTTTTTCAAGCCATTCGGCTAAGGCCTGCGTGTTTTGGACATGCCGCTCGATGCGTAACGATAACGTCTCTAAGCCCTGGACAAGAAGGAAGGAATTGAACGGACTGATAGTGTTTCCCCAGTCGCGCAGACCTTCCACACGGGCGCGGACATTGAATGCTATATTCCCGAAGGGCCCGTTCGCTCCGAAAACATCCCAGAAGATCAACCCGTGATAACTGTCGGAAGGCTCCGTAAATGTTGGGAATTTGCCGTTACCCCAGTTGAACGTCCCGCTGTCGACGATCACCCCGCCGATAGACGTGCCGTGCCCGCCGATCCACTTGGTGGCCGATTCCACAACAATGGAAGCGCCGTGCTCTATGGGGCGGAAGAGGTAGCCGGCTGCGCCGAAAGTGTTATCCACTATCAAGGGAATGTCATGCGCCTTGGCGATGGCGGCGACAGCGTCGAAGTCGGGAATATTAAGCTCAGGGTTGCCGATTGTTTCGAGATAGATAGCCTTGGTGTTACCGTCGATAAGCTTCTCAAACGAACCGGGCTCGTCGTTGGGCGTGAAACGGGCTTCGATGCCGAGGCGTTTGAACTGTGACTTAAACTGGTTATAAGTCCCGCCGTATAGGTGCGAGGTTGTCACAAAATTATCCCCAACCTGAAGTATATTGTTGAGGGCGATAAACTGGGCCGACTGTCCCGAAGAAGTGGCCAGACCGGTTGCGCCTCCTTCGAGGGCGGCCACACGTTTCTCAAACACATCCGTTGTCGGGTTTTGCAGCCGGGTATAGATATTCCCGAACTTACGCAGGCCGAAAAGGTCGGCCCCGTCTTTAGCATCTTCAAAAACATAGGAGGATGTCTGGTAAATAGGCAAGGCCCTTGCATGTGTCGTCTTATCCACTTCCTGCCCTGCATGTACCTGTAATGTTTCAAATCTAAAATCACTCATAATTGGTTTGTATAAAAGTTGTTATTGTTGCTTACCTGTGGTCGCAAAGGTAGTCTTTCTTCCGGCGTGAAATATACCGTATAAGTGGTATATTTAAATACGACAATATTTAATCTGACATCTTACTAAGTATAACTGCTTGACACAGACGACTGAAGGCGCTTCGCCGACGTCTATGGAAATGTTGTTTAATTATACTGGGAACGGGTTTTTATAGACAGTGCATATGTTTTGTAATCAGGAGAATACAATTATGCGTACAGGAAAAACTGTCTAAAAAAAAGGATCGTTTATCATAGACGCAAACATATGAAATAAAATTGACTTAAATCAAGCATATTTATTTTTTTTTTGACCGGCTGTCGGCGGACGAATTAATCTAATTGTCTTATATCTAATATATAATGTTTACCCTGATTGGAAAAAATGTAAATCGCTCCGGCCGGAAAAAAGTCCTCGAAATTTGTCTATGATAAACGATCCTTTTTTTTAGACAGTCGACCATTTTGAGGGTATAGAACCGATTCGTTTATGAGAAGGAGAAAACCATGAAAGAAAAAACAGATATAATACTAAAACATGAATAAAATGAAGACAAAATGCTTATTGCCGATTGCCGTATCCCTGATGATTGGCGTGTTTGCAGCGTGCGATACAGATGGCGACGGGGGCGCAGACGGGGCCGGTGGGAGCGGGTATGCCCCGAAGTCTATTGACGGCAAAGAAATCAATTTCACCAGGAACGGGGAATGGAATTTCTCCTCCATCACACGGGGAAGCTCCACCAGCGTCAGTATTAATGCCGAAGTGATCTCCATCGCCTACGACAGGGACGATCCGGTATGCTCCTGGCAGAAGATGAACGACAATACGGCCCTGTACACGCTTGAGTTCTGGCATAAGGGATACGTCCCCTATACGCAGTCGTATGCCTATGGATATAATTACTATTCGCTGACGCTGACATTTACTTCCGCTTCAGCGGGAACTTATACCGGTACGAGGAACAATGGAAGCGCTTCGGAGAAAAGGGAAGGTACATTTTCAATTAAATAAATAACGGATATGAACAGATTTATCATCACCTGGATTTGCATATTGCTTTTCGCCGCAGGCAGCCGGGCTCAGTTTAGCGGCGGTAGCGGTACGCAGGCTTCGCCTTACCTCATCTCTTCCAAAGCGGACATGGAGGCGCTCGCCAACGTAGTGACCGCAAGGAATGATTGCAAAGGTCTACACTTCCTCCTGACGCAGGATTTAAGGACATTCAACATCATTAACTTCAGTATTTGTACTAAAACAGGCTATACGTCTAACGCCTTTAACGGGCATTTCGACGGCGGAGGGCATGAGATCGAACTAAACCTCCCCTACGGCCTCTTTTACCTTGGTAGCTCCGGCCTTATCGAGAACTTGGTGACAACCGGTACGGTGTCTTCCCTGAGTGGTGAAAATGGCGGCGATGCCGGAGGTATAGCTTATTACTGCGCAGGCACAATACGCAGTTGTATCAATAAGGCGACCGTAAACGCCAATAGCTTTTTTAATCTCCCTTCTATCGGAGGCATCGCGGGTAAGTTGGTTGGCGGCTCGATAACCAATTGTTACAACGTGGGCGAAATAAAAAACTTTTACGAATTTCTTCCAAATACCGCTTATTGCGGCGGGATAGTGGGACGTATAAACGGCGGCTCCGTCAGCAACTGTTATAACACAGGCGACCTCATAGCATATGGAGGCGGGATATTCGATGACGTTGAGAATAACGGGAAGATTGAAAACTGCTTCGTCGCAGATGCGGAAATCCTTCATCTCGGAGGGCGCATAGGCTCCGTCGGCCGGGGTATCACCAACTGCTATGCAACGCCTTCGGTAAAGGTCAACGGCGCGCCTGTCATCGGTAGTAACACGCCTAACGGATATAATGGGGCGGACGCTTCCGTAGCTTCGCTTCAGAGTGGGAGCTGGCTTGCGCAAAACCTTGGGTGGAACTTCACTACGGTATGGAAGGCGCGCTCCGGCCGCTATCCTACGCTGATATACGACAACTCTAACCCGGAGGCCGCAGAGCCGTCGCCGTCCTTCGAATGGGCTTTCTCGCTTAGCCCCGCACGCGATTACCTCTACGTCACATCGCCCAAGCCTGTCCAAAAGGCGGAAATATTCACCGTCACCGGACAACAGGCCATAGTCGCGACTGCCGCAGCGGACGGGGGCATCGACATCTCCGCCCTCTCTCCGGGCGTATACTTCATACGTATTTATGCGGGCGACGAAGCGGCTTCAAAAAAATTTGTCCTCCGGCGCTAACGCATACACATACAACATAGGATGTATATAAAACGAATCATAGCAATGATTTTTATAGCCGCAGGTCTCTTTCCGGCGGCTATACGTGCACAGGTGGTCACTCAGACGGAGGCGGAGGCTATCGAAGGAAAGATACGGGTGACATGCCTGCTTGAGACGCCTTTTTACATAGACTTGTTCCTGTCGTATTCCGACGACGACGGCGCCTCGTTCCACCCCTGCCTGACGGTGAGCGGCGACCTTGTCAACCAGCTTAGCGGATTAAAGGAATTGATATGGGACTGCGGCAAGGACGGCATAATTATGGGTAGCTTCATCTTCCGCGTTACCTCCGCAACGGCGGCCAACCCGCCATGGGAAACGGTCGACGCCGATACAACCGTCAGCAAGCCCGCCGCTACCGCAAACCCTGTCCGCACGGAGGAGAAGAAACCGGAAGCGCAGGCTGACCTGCCGATTGAAAAGCCTCGCCGAGAACCGGCGGTTGTAGCCGAACGACAGCGTCCAACGCCGAAGCCAAGCAGCGCAGCGAAAACGATCTTCATAATGCCCGGAGCCTCAATCGGCCCTGTCATCTCATACTCGCTAATGGTGGGCTATACCGGTGAGAAATGGGGGGGATACCTAAAGGCAAAGTCCAACTTCGCATCCAAGGAAGGCGACGGTCGTATGTACGGCAGCGATGAACTGTTCTACGAAAACGGCTATTACAATGGCGGGCGCATGGGCGTCTCCGCCGGCGTGGTGAGATGGTTCGGCGCATACGTGGGCCTGTACGCCGGCGTGGAGTATGGTAGCCGTTGGATAGAGTGGAAAACAATCGACGGAGCGCCCGTAGGGATTGAAGATTACTCCTACACAGTCATTGAGCCAGAAGTAGGTCTGTTGTTCAGGTTCCGAAAGCTGTCGTTCGGCGCCGGTGGCAATATGTTGCCGGGCGGAAGCGCGGAGTTTGCCGTCTCCATCGGTATAAATTTCTAACGGCAGAGTTGTGAGGGATAACATATACATATATAATATAGCCAACGATCGTCGGGAGGCTTCCCAAATTTTGGGAAACGTGTTTTCACCCGTCGGCAGACTTACCAAAATTTGGGAAGTCTGTTTTCGATCGTCGGCAGACTTACCAAAATTTGGGAAACGGGCGGCTGTCATGGCGGAGCTGTTATTATCCATTCTTGCCGGCGCTGGGAGTTGCGCTACCGTCTCTACGGTGTCATATTGGAAAAAAACCATAACTTAGCCCCCGTTTTATGACAACAATAGTATCAGTGTATGAAGAAAAAGATAATTATACGTATCCTTGCAACCCTTGCGATATTGACGGCGATCGCCTGTGTGGTTCTTTATTTTGTTCTGAGGAATGACAAACCCTGGCTTGCTTTTTACTTTGCCTGCTGCGGCGGAGCGCTTGTCTTTAATTTCCTGTTGTCCATATTTTTGA
This sequence comes from Tannerellaceae bacterium, assembly GCA_031267205.1. GTDB lineage: Bacteria > Bacteroidota > Bacteroidia > Bacteroidales > Tannerellaceae > DFXE01. The sequence continues at coordinate 6,698 of JAIRZN010000100.1, forward strand.
TTCATAAGAACTTCAAACGATGAAAGTTGTATCAGATATGAGTAAGGCTGTTGAGATGCCGGACTATATATTCGAAAGTAGCTGGGAAGTATGCAATAAGGTGGGCGGTATATACACCGTCCTTTCTACTAAGGCGCGCACGCTGCAGGATATATGCCGGGACAGGACGGTCTTTATAGGCCCTGATGTGTGGAAGAAGGAAAAGGCGCCGGATTTTTCGGACGATGAAACGTTATTTGTTGAGTGGCGCAGGCATAATGCGGCGACCGACCGCTTGAGGATCAAGGTAGGGCGGTGGAATGTGCCCGGCCGGCCTCCTGTTATTCTGGTAGATTACGCTCCGTTCTCCGCCCAACGCGATAAGTTGTTTTACGAGATGTGGGACTGCTTCAGGGTAGATTCCATCCATGCCTGCGGCGATTATGCCGACTCGTGCATATTTGCTTACGCCGTCGGGCGGGTGATAGAGAGCTTCTACAACTTCTATCAACTCGGCGACAGGAGCGTAGTCGCGCTTTTCAATGAGTGGACGCTCGGAATGGGAGCCTTGTACGTACGCAAACATCTTCCTTCGGTGGCTACCGTATTCACCACTCACGCCACCTCCGTCGGACGCTCCATTGCAGGCAATAATAAGCCCCTGTACGCAAATATGGAAGGCTACGACGGCGACCGGATGGCTAAGGAATTGAACATTGAGGCCAAGCATTCGCTGGAGAAACAAACGGCCCTGTACGCGGACTGCTTCACTACGGTAAGCGATATAACGGCCATAGAGTGCGGGCGATTGCTTGATAAGACGCCCGACGTAGTGACGCCGAACGGCTTCGAGCCGGATTATGTGCCCGTAGGCGAGCTATATAAACAGAAGCGCGAAAGGGCCCGCGCCGTATTAATCCGTGTGGCGGAGAAACTGTCGGGATCGGCAATCAATCCCAACGCCATCCTGTTGTCCACAAGCGGACGGTATGAATACCGCAACAAGGGTATAGATGTCTTCATCGAAGCTATGGATAAGCTCCGCCGTTCGGAAGACCTTAAGCGCGACGTGGTAGCCTTTATCATGGTTCCCGCCTGGGTACGCGCCGCCCGCGCCGATCTCCGGTACGCTGTCATGAACGATTATCCCGTAACGGAGCCTATGCAGATGCCCTTTTGCACCCATTGGCTCAACCATATGGAGCAAGACAGGATATTGGATTTTATCCTAAGGAAAGGATTCGCCAACAGCGCCGATGAAAAGGTTAAAATCATCTTTGCGCCCTGTTACCTCAATGGCGACGACGGCATCTTCGATACCTCCTATTACGACCTGTTGACAGGCATGGACGCCACCATATACCCTTCGTATTATGAACCGTGGGGATATACGCCCCTGGAAAGCGTCGCCTTCGGCATACCTACCATCACGACCGATCTGGCAGGCTTCGGCCTGTGGGCGAAGAAAGAAGGAGCAGGGGAATCTATCGACCGTGGAGTGAAGGTTGTCCATAGGGATGAGGATAACTACTTCGACGTGGCCGACCGGATAGCACGAAGCGTATTGATGTTGTGCGCGGAAAATAAGGCCGGGCTTGCAGCCATCAGGAAACGTTGCCGGCGGCTGGCTTCTATGGCCGGATGGGATAAATTTATCGTCCACTACCAATCCGCGTTCGATATTGCGCTGCAAAACGCACGCAAGAGGACAGACGTTGTAACGACGAAAATAACGGGATAATATGCATACCTTTGCCCCCTCTGTTTTCAAAATAAGAGTATAAGAACTTGAATTAAAACATACGAATGATGAAGATAAAAACAAATAATGCAAACAGCCCTATATGGAATGAAGTCTATTCGCACTCATCGCTCCCCAAAGCGCTTGAGCCGTTGGAAGAAATGGCGGGCAACCTGTGGTGGGTATGGAATCACGAAGGCTCCCAACTGTTTGCCAAGTTAGACAAGAAACTTTGGGAAACAACGGAAGGTAATCCCGTACTCCTGCTCCAGGGCCTGTCGGTTAAGCGGATGGACGAGATTATAGACGACAAAGACTTGATGGCTGAAATAGCATACGTGCACTCGCTGTTTAAAAACTATGTCAACACGACGCCCGACCCTGCCAAACCGTCCGTAGCTTACTTCAGCATGGAATATGGCCTTAGCAACGTCCTTAAGATATACTCAGGCGGTCTCGGCGTACTGGCCGGCGACTATCTGAAAGAGGCCAGCGATAGCCGTCTGGACCTTGTAGGCGTAGGATTCCTTTACAGGTACGGGTATTTCACGCAATCACTATCGCTCGAAGGCCAGCAGATAGCCAATTATGAAGCCCAGAACTTTAGCGCCCTGCCTCTGACGCAGGTTAAGAACACCGCCGGAGAGCCGGTCGTATTGGACATACCCTTTCCCGGACGTACCGTGTATGCGAATATATGGAGAGTTAACGTAGGACGCATATCTTTATACTTGATGGATACCGACATTCCACAGAACAGCGAATGGGATCGTTCGATAACGCACCAACTCTACGGGGGAGACTGGGAAAACCGTATGAAGCAGGAATATCTACTGGGCATAGGCGGCATCTTAATGTTGAATAAATTAGGCATCAAGAAGCAGGTATACCATTGCAACGAAGGACATGCCGCCCTCATTAACGCCCAACGCTTAGTGGATTACATACAAAACGAAGGCCTTAGCTTCAATGAAGCGCTTGAAGTAGTACGCGCCTCAGGACTGTATACCGTACACACCCCTGTGCCGGCCGGACATGATTACTTTGAAGAAAGCCTCATAGGACGATATATGGGCGAGTTCCCCGCCAAGATGGGAATCTCATGGCAGGACTTTATTGATATGGGACGCGAAAACCCCGGCTCAAACGAAAAGTTCTCCATGAGCGTATTCGCCCTCAACACATGCCAGGAAGCCAATGGCGTAAGTCTCCTGCACGGAAAGGTATCACAACGCATGTTCGCCCCCGTATGGAAAGGCTATTTGCCGGAAGAGCTACATGTCACGCACGTAACCAACGGCGTGCACATGCCCACCTGGGCGGCCAGGGAATGGAAACGCTTCTTCGCCGAACACTTCAATTCAAATTTCACAAACGACCAGTCGAACAAAACCTATTGGGAAGCCATACAAAACGTGCCCGACGAAGAAATATGGAATATACGCAAGACATTGAAGAAGAAATTTGTCGACTACATAAAAGTGCAGTTCCGAGATAATTGGCTGAAAAATCAAGGAGACCCCTCGCAGGTAGTCTCCATCATTGAGAAAATCAACCATAACGCGCTGCTTATAGGCTTCGGGCGGCGTTTTGCTACTTACAAACGCGCCCACCTGCTGTTTACCGACATAGAACGTTTGTCCAAGATCGTCAATAACGAGCGCTACCCCATACAGTTCATCTTTACAGGCAAGGCGCATCCCGCCGACGGAGGCGGACAGGGATTGATAAAGCACATCATTGAAATCTCGCGCCGGCCTGAGTTTCTGGGTAAAATAGTTTTCCTCGAAAACTATGACATGAGACTTGCCCGGCGGCTCATTTCAGGAGTAGACGTCTGGCTCAATACTCCGACACGGCCCTTGGAAGCATCCGGCACATCAGGCGAAAAGGCGGAAATGAACGGCGTACTCAACTTCTCCGTCTTGGACGGCTGGTGGTACGAAGGCTATCGCGAAGGCGCAGGCTGGGCGTTGACCGACAAACGTACTTACGAAAACCAGCAGTATCAAGACCAGTTAGACGCGGCAACCATTTATCATAAGCTGGAAAATGAAATCATACCGCTCTATTACGCACGCAACAGCAAAGGATTATCCCCCGAATGGGTTCAATACATCAAGAACTCCATCTCCCAGATCGCTCCGAACTATACAATGAAACGTATGCTCGACGATTACATTAATAATATATACAACAAATTGGCCACACGCTCGTCACGCCTGAAAGAAAACAACTTCGCCAAAGCTAAAGAAATTGCAGCCTGGAAAGAAGAAGTAGTAGAACACTGGGACAGCTTCGAGGTAGAGTCCTTCATAACCGACAAGGAATGGTCGTCCAACCGGCCCTTGGTAGGAAAAGATTACATATACAGCTTAGTTATCAACCGTAACGAGCTGAAAGGATTGCTGGGAGTAGATATGGTGGTATGCTGGGACAACCCCGATACAAATAATATGGAACTTAAAGCCGTCCATTCATTTGAACTAAAGAAGGAAGAAGGATCACGGCTGTTCTTTGAACTAAAGGTAGCATCCGCCGAATCCGGCATACATAAGGTAGGATTCCGCGTCTATCCCCTCAACCCCGAACTGCCGCATCGCATGGACTTTGCATACGTGAGGTGGATTACGGTTTAGTTTGTTTCCCCAAGTGATGAAAAGGATAGCGGAAGGAGTGATGCTGCGCTTTCGATTACGTAAGTCTGCATCTCTCCGCAAAGCAATACCTTTACAGGGCGTTTGCCGCGTATCTCCGTCTCAAGCAATACCTGACGGCAGGCTCCGCAAGGAGTTATCATTCCAACCGGCTTCCCTCCCGTACATGCAGCGATTGCAATAGCCCTTACCGCCACGCCCGGATATGCGGCGCCGGCGTAAAACAAGGCTACGCGCTCGGCGCACAGGCCGGAAGGATACGCTACGTTCTCCTGATTGTTGCCCTTAACAATCACTCCATTCTCCAATAACACGGCGGCTCCGACATGGAACTTCGAGTAAGGCGCGTAAGCGCCGGACGTGGCCGAGATAGCCGATTGAGCCAATTCTTTAAACTCATCCGGCAGTTCGGCGGTCGTGTAGACCTTTATATTCGTTTCGAGTACAATTTCTTTCATGTGATTGCTCTTTAATTAAAAACAGGACTACCTCCGTATGGAGATAATCCTGTTACCGTTTCGTGAGAAAGCGTTACGTTACGCCTCCGCTTGTGTTTGTGTTTCCTTGATAGAGATATACGACCGGTCTTCTTTTCCCCTGTGGAAAAATACAACTCCGCCGACTAATGCATACAGGGTATGGTCTTTGCCTATACCTACATTCTTGCCGGGATGATGAGTGGTGCCTCTTTGCCGGACAAGGATATTGCCGGCCTTAGCCACTTCTCCTCCAAAAAGCTTAACTCCTAATCGCTTGCTATGCGATTCGCGACCGTTCTTAGAACTACCTACACCTTTTTTATGTGCCATTTTTTATTCCTCCTTACGTTAAGCTACAATATGTTTAATACTCACTTCGGTAAACTGCTGACGATGACCGTTCAGCTTGCGGTGGCCCTTTCTTCTCTTCTTGTGGAAGATTAGAACCTTATCGCCTTTCACCAGCGGGCAACATACTTCGACTACTACCTTAGCGCCTTCTACCACAGGATCGCCTACGGTTATCACGCCTTCATTGTCAACAAGCAACACTTTTTCAAATTCAATAACGGCCCCGTTTTCAACGTTCCGAATGTGGTGAACGAATAACTTCCTGCCTTCTTCAGCCCTGAATTGCTGTCCGTTAATTTCTACGATTACGTACATCTGTCTTATTTAATTTTTAACAGGTTATGTCCCGGGGGTGGATGTTGTTACGCAACTTCTCTTTTCTACCCTTGAGGAATCAAGTCGCAAAGGTATAATTCATTATCTTAACTTCCAAATCTCCAAAACGAAATCTGCGGCAACGCATAAACTTTACAGGCGATATTTTGCATATTAAAAAAGATTGATTTACTTTGTCCCCGCAATAAAAACGGGTTTAACGTATGGTTCCTTGGCCGAGTGGTTAGGCGCCGGTCTGCAAAACCGTTGACGGCGGTTCGAATCCGCCAGGAACCTCGTTCTGACAGCAAAAGCCGGATGTTACCAAATGTCCGGCTTTTCTTATGTGCGCCATGCACGATTTATAACGGTTCACCGATTAAATTAGACAACTCCCAAAGCCCCTCCGCAAGGCGATTTTTGTCGGAATTAATTGTCAACAAAAAACCCTCCCACTACGCACCACACCGTAAAGACCTGTATATAAAAAAGAAAGAGGCAATCCGTCGCCCCCTCTCCAATTCTGTCAATCTACCATGATAAAGAAATACACGCACCGTACAAAACGCCTGTAATCAAGGAAATTAGAAGTGTCTAAAAAAAACAAACTGTCTAATTTAATCGTTCGTTTAAACCCGACGACAAATATAGTTAAAATGTAACATATCCAACAATGAAGGAAGAATTTTTTTTCAAATCAATCATTTTCTTTTACATCCTGTGCTCGTGTGCTTTAAGAGAGGCGAAATTCATCTTCCCTGTTAAGATTTTAGCGTCCTGAAAATGGACACAGTCCTGTCTAGTTTAAACGAACGTTTTAATCCGACAAGTAACAAATTAATATAACAACTTATGAAAATTACTTTTCTCTTATTCAGCCTCTTACTGCTATATCCGTGGCATACGGGAAATGCACAGTCCGGCAACGCTTCCCTCGTGGGGACATGGAACATCCGTCAGGTAGAGCTGCGGCAGACAGTAGACAATGGCGCACCCACGCTGAAAGTCTTTAACCCCGGCGACGACACCTCCTCTTCCTCCACATTCGTACGGCTTCCGGTGAAGATAACCTTCGCCGGCAGCAATGTCACCTTTGAATATCCCAACCGCAAGAGCGCCGGGACGTACCGCTTGCAAGGCAATACGCTGAATATAGGATTTTCCACACAGATGGTCGACTACACTTATATATTGTCGGAAGGGAACCTCCGGCTGAGCCAGACGGTAGAATACGTCATCAACGAAGGGGAGACGGTTCACCGGGCGAAGGAAGAGTACACATTTTATGGACAGAAGTAAAACATAACAACTCAATTGTGATGAAAAAATATATCCTGTACGCCCTCCTTGCGTTCTGCGCCGTCAGCCAGGGCGCTCTCGCACAGGTAACCACCCAGGGCACGGATTTTTATGTGTCGTGGGGCGCTAATGATAATTATGAATATATTATTGATTATATTAGCATGCAAATAAGGGTTGCTGCAACTCAGGCTGCACACATTACGCTTACTTTCAGTGCAGATGCAAGTACGGACGAATTTGATGTTTCGGCGGGGGACGTTTATACATACGATTTGGACGCCACTCAAAAAGACAATGTTTATTCTGAATATACAGGTACTTCAAGCAAATCGTTACGTATCCAATCGACAACGCCGGTGGCGGTATATGCGCTTAACCAGGCTTTCGCAACAACAGACGCTACAAATGTGCTGCCGGTCACTAATTATGGAACGGATTATTACCAAGTTTCATATATAGGATTAGGCGCAGCCACGTATGCGGATGGTTACACGGTCATAGCCACAGTGAATGGCACAACGGTTTATGAGGACGGAATACCAATGGCCATCTTAGATGCCGGAGAGGTATATTCGGATTATACCCACTGGGATGCGACCGGCAGTCATATCACCTCTGATCATCCCATTGCATATTATGTCACCGGTACGTGCGTCAATGTTCCTGTTGGAACAGGGGCTTGCGACTGCCTTTATCAACAGATGGCGCCGGTAAATTCGTGGGGAAACACTTTCGTAGTGCCCGTCACCCACCGCGGGAAAGAACGTGTCAGGATTGTAGCTTCGCAAAACAACACCCAGGTCACACAAACCGGCGGCATTAAAAAATTGGACGGAGGAGGAGGAGCCATAAACCCGCCCAACGAAAACTCTTTCACACTGAACGCCGGGCAGTTTGCGGAATTTGAAATAGCTCTGTCAACCGGAGGTGCATACATATCAGCCGATAAGCCCATAGCCGTAGCTTCCTACCTGATTGGGATGGATTATTCAGCGTTAACCGTTAGAAAAGGCGACCCTGCCGAGGCATGGGTACCTTCCGTCGAGCAAATGATTGAGGGAACCGCTATCGCCCCGTTCGCCCCAAGCGCAAATACGGAGCTTGACGAACACCACGCGCTGATAATAACCCCCACCGATACGCGCGCCCAGACAACCGTATCCATAGGCGGCGCACCCGATGCCTACCTGACAGGCGGCACGTGGACAACCGGTAACGGCACGGGCAGCGCATATTCTTTCTACTCCATGCCATTGACCAATACCTCGTCGTCCTACTACTTCCACAATCTTGAAGGATTAACCGTTATGGGATATGGATTGGGAGGCTACGAATCGTATTACTATATGTCGGGAGCATCCGGCCGCAGCCTTAACCCCGCCTTTTATATCAATGATATACACTATCAGGACCTTGACGGGAATGTAGTCTGCGGACAGACCTTATTCCATGTCCGTGGGGTTGCGCAATTACAGTTAAGCACGGCGCCAGGGCATATTAAATGGTATGTCGACGGAACGGAGGTATTAACGGCCAGAGACCTTCTTGAATGGGACATAAATACCCTTGCGATAGGGACAACTCACACCTTCCGAATGGAGGTACTCGAAGTGATAGATGAGTATAATAACACCTACCTACATACGCTGTCGACCACCTTTACGGTTAAGAACCAGGCCGTCGCCGCAACAATAACCACGACGGGTGCGACCGTCTGCTCCGGCACGTCGACCACCCTCACGGGAACATCGACGGGAGTTACAAACCCGATCTACCGCTGGTACGTCTCGCAAATAGCCACGACGCCGCTTCACACCGGCCCTACCTACACAACCCCCGCCCTGACAAGCACGACTACGTACTATGTTAGCGTCGAAGGCGATGCCCACTGCGAGAACGTCATAAACGACCGAAAGCCTGTGACGGTAACAGTAAGCGGCAGCCTCTCGCCCGGCTCCATCGGCTCGGCGCAGTCCATTTGCTACAACACCGCTCCCCAGCCCCTGACAGAGATCAACGCCCCAGGCTGCGGCTGCGGAAGCTACGACTACCAATGGCAGAGCAGCACAAATGACAGCGACTGGTCAAACATCTCCGGCGCAATGTCCGCGACCTATTCACCCCCCGCACTGACGGCGAACACCTATTACCGCCGTGCTGTCACCTCAGGCTCCTGTGGCACGGTATACAGCGAGTCGGTACTGATCACCGTCTATCCCGTAGTGACGGTCAACGCCGTCGCCGACACGACGGTCTGCGCCGGCACGGTCGTTCCCCAGAAAACTTTTAGCTCATCCACCGCCGGCGTAACCTACACGTGGACAAATAACAACACCGCCATAGGCCTCGCCGCAAGCGGTACAGGCAACCTCCCACAGTTTACCGCCCAAAGCAACTCCCCCTATTCAATAACGGCGACGATAACCGTCACCCCCGCCATCAACGGCTGCGCCGGTACGCCGATTACATATAATATAACGGTAAGCCCCTGCACAGTCATAGTCAACCCACACCTCCGCACGAGAGTTAATTACTAATAATGTAGAATAATATAAAACCCCCGAATGTTCGCTGCCGAAATCAAAGGTGCGTTGCAGGCCTTTGACGAGGCAGGGAACAGGAGGGATAAAAAGATGAAAAGTCATGGACACATATTCACCGAATATCCGGGCAGGGCCTTCGAGAGGCCCGCCGGTGTACTCGCCCGCGCGAGCTCCCCAAAGAAAGTTGCTAACTTTCTAAAGAAAGCCGGTAACTTTCTAAAGAAAGCTGCTAACTTTCTAAAGAAAGCTGTTAACTTTCTAAAGAAAGCTGTTAACTTTCTAAAGAAAGTAGGTAACGGATTACGATACACAGGGGCGGAACTGTGTATCCTCACCATATCCACCCTGTGTCCGCCCTGTACTACGAGGTGCGTAGTATATAGACAGTTAAGTTTTTATTATAAACAACTAAACCCTATTTAACATGAGTGACTGGTTAGCTGTAGGTCATAAAAAACTGTATGACTTAGTTACGGAGATCGTAACCTACATCGACAACCATGCGGTAATGTTTGGGATGGATAAGGATTCCCGTTCGGGGGATTGGTATAATTTTATATTCAAGACCTGTTTCGAGAAGTATCTGCCGTTGGCCAAGAGCTGGCTTGACGAGACGAAACGTACTCCTTACATCACCACTGAGTTGAAGGGCATTGAGGAGGAGCTTATTCCTCTGATCCGCGACCTGGCGACAATGCTCAAGGGTAATAAGTTGGTGTTGGACGCAGACCTTATGGCTATGCACATACCGCCCCGTCCGACCCACGAACCTCACCCGTCCCCCGTAGCCGACCTCCCTCCGTTCGTAGAGATAGTTCCGCTTGAAAGCAACAGGCTGAAGATCGTCTACCGTCCCGAAGGAGAAGGCACCGAGCACAAGAGCGGCAAGCCGAAAGGCCAGCATGGAGTTGAAATCAAATGGGGCTTCTTCGACGAGGCAGTCAAAAAACAGGACGACCTCCCGAACTCCCTCTTCGACACCGACTCGCCCTACATCCTCAAGTTCAACCTTGATGATGCCGGCAAGGCCGTCAGCATCGCCCTGCGCTGGGAAAACAACGTAGGCGTAAAAGGCCCCTGGGGCCAGAT
>JAIRZN010000131.1 GCA_031267205.1 Tannerellaceae bacterium
CCAGCAGGTGTATGTCTTCCGGTTTGGGCGATGTGAAGGGGTGGTGCATGGCGTAGTAGCGCCCATCTTCTTCGTTCCATTCGAGCAGCGGGAAATCCGTCACCCAAAGGCAGGCGAAGATGTTCCTGTCGCGCAGTCCGAGCTGGTTAGCTACTTCCAAACGCAGCTCGCCCAACTGTTTGCGCGTCTTCGCAACATCGCCGGAGAGTATGAGTATAAGGTCGCCGGCCTCCGCCCCGAAAGCTTCCTTCATCTTGAGCAACACCGGCTGCGGGTAAAACTTATCCACGCTCGATTTCACGCCGCCTTCTTCCACACGGGCGTACACCAATCCCTGCGCTCCTATCTGCGGACGCTTCACAAAGTCGGTCAATGCGTCGATCTGCTTGCGTGTATAACCGGCTGCTCCTTTGACGCAGATGCCGCCTATGTAAGCGGCCTGGTCGAAGACTCCGAAGCCATGCCCCTTCATGATGCCGTCAAGCTCGACGAACGTCATGCCGAAGCGTATGTCGGGCTTGTCTGTGCCGTAGAGTTTCATCGCCTCGCGCCACGTCATGCGCACGAACGGCTCGCATATCTCGATGCCGCGTATGCTCTTAAACAGATGCTTGGACATTTCCTCGAAAATCTCCAGCACGTCGTCCTGCTCCACAAAACTCATCTCGCAGTCGATCTGCGTAAACTCCGGCTGCCGGTCGGCCCGCAGGTCTTCATCGCGAAAGCATTTTACAATCTGGAAATAACGGTCGAGGCCCGACACCATAAGCAGTTGCTTAAACGTCTGGGGCGACTGGGGCAGGGCGTAGAACTGGCCCGGATTCATCCTCGAAGGAACCACAAAATCGCGCGCCCCTTCAGGCGTCGAACTTATCAACACCGGCGTCTCTACTTCGATAAAGCCGAGTTTGTCGAGAAAACTGCGCACTTCGATAGTCATCCTGTGCCTCAGCTCAAGATTCGAGCGCACGGAGCTGCGGCGTAGGTCGAGGTAGCGATACTTCATCCTCAGATCATCGCCGCCGTCGGTATCGTCCTCGATAGTAAACGGCGGAGTAGCAGAGGCATTGAGCACGCTCAGCTCCGACACTATCAGCTCCACCTCCCCCGTCGGAAGGTTGGCGTTCTTGTTCGAGCGTTCGCTAACCGTGCCCGTAGCCCTGATGACGTATTCGCGCCCAAGCCTGGCTGCGCTTTCGCACAGGCCGGCGTTCAGCTCCTGATTAAAGACCAATTGAGTAACGCCGTAACGGTCGCGGACATCGACAAACGTCATTCCTCCCATCCGGCGATTTTTCTGCACCCATCCCGCAAGCGTCACAATCTGCCCCGCATCCTGCGCCCGCAACTCTCCACAAGTTTTTGTCCTATACATTATATATATGTGTAACTAAATAATTATTGCCGCGAATGTACGGAAAATAAACCAAACTCGCCCCCACACGTCGCCATGCCGAAAACAGCCGTCTTCCTGCTTGTCGTAAATGGTCTGCCGGAAACAAGTCCTTGCTCTCGTCCGATTCTGTTTTTATATTTTAAGCAATTGAACAAACTTCACGAAATCCCTGCAATAGGCATCGGGATTCTCCATCGCCGTAAAATGGCCGCCGCTTTCTATACGTGAAAAATGAACTAAGTTGAAGTGTTTCCCTATCCATGATTTTGGCGGCAAATTAATATCTTTTGAGAAAAGGGAAACACCGGCCGGAACCTTTATATTACCAACAGGCGTAAGGTGATTGTTGTTTTCACGGTAAATCCGGCACGACGTATAAATGGTGTTTGTAACCCAGTAAATCATGATGTTGGTGATTACGTCTTCGTATGAAAGGTCTGACTGCCAATCTCCCCACGAATGAAATTTCTCGAAAATCCAGGCGGCCAAACCGATTGGCGAATCCGACAATGCAAATGCAAGCGTTTGTGGCTTTGTGGACTGTATATTCATGTATCCCGCCTCTTCTTTTATCCATTTTGAAACGGTTTCGTAGTACGCTTTCTCTTCATCCGTAAAGTCATCCCTATACGTCATCAAATCACGTATCAACCCGACATCGTTCAAATAAATCCCATATAAATGTTCCGGGTAATTCCTGGCAAGATAACGTGTGATTCCGGAACCAACATCTCCTCCTGCCGCGATAAATCTCTTATACCCTAATTCGTTAACCATTAGTTTAAACCAGAAATCGGCGATTGTTTCATTATTAATGGAAAAAGCGTTTGAATAACCGGAAAACCCAAACCCGATTACTGATGGGATGATGACGTCGAAGGATATTTCCGATTTGTCGGCCAATATATGTTTCCGCGTTAACGAACGAATCACTTTAGTATATCTTAAAAAACTATCGGGCCAGCCGTGGGAGAGGATGACGGGAATTGAATTTTGTGTTTCTCCTTTTTCCAAAATAAAATGGATGTCAATCCCATCAATTGTTACCATATATTGATGAAACCGATTCAACTGCGATTCGTGCTCCTTCCAATTGTACTCGTTCAACCAATAATTGATCAGCTTGCCAAACTCAGGGGAATTAATACCCAAGTTCCAATTTCCTTCAAAATGCTCTTCCCGTGGAAATTTCACAGAGGCTAACTTTTTATTGAGTTCACCTAATTCTTTGTCGTGCACTGATATGGTAAAATCCCTTTGCTTTCCCATAATTTTCCTTGCTATATATTTTAAAATCCGTTTATTGCAGCCGCCCTGTTAATTCTTTCTAAGGGATGGGTATACATCAGTGGGGGCAAATACGAAAGGCAACGGATAATGCTCATTTCACAGCGCTTATCCGTTGCCTGTACGAGGTCGTTAATTATATTCTTTTGCTTCCCATCCGAGGGCGCTGGCTCCTAATATGGCGGCGTCGGCTTCTTTCAGTTGGGAGAAGATGAGTTTGGTCTTTCCCTTGAAGACGTCCAGCACATTCCGTTCCATCGCTTCCTGAATCGGCTCGGAGATGAGTTTCCCCGCTTTTGCAAGTCCGCCGAATAATATAATGGCTTCCGGGCTTGAGAAAGCTATAAAATCGGCGAAGGCTTCCCCAAGCATGTGACCGGTAGCTTCGAATATGTCGAGCGCTATTTTATCATTCTGTATCGCCGCGTCGTATATGTCTTTCGAGGTGATAGTATCGGGGTCTAAAGCGCGCAGCAGGCTGTTTTCGGTGCGTATCTCAAGGTATTCGCGGGCCGTGCGCGCTATGCCGGTGGCCGAAGCGTATGTTTCGAGACAGCCTTGGCGCCCGCATCCGCACATGCGTCCGTTATGACGGCGAACGATCACGTGCCCCAGTTCGCCGGCAAAACCATCGTGGCCGTAAACCAAATTACCGCCTATCACAATACCGCTGCCTACGCCCGTTCCGAGCGTAATCATGATAAAATCTTTCATTCCCCGCGCCGCGCCGTAGGTCATTTCGCCGATTGCGGCGGCGTTGGCGTCGTTCGTCATTGTGACGGGAATATGTTCCAGTCTTTCACTAATCATCTGCGCCAGAGGCAGTCGTCCTTTCCAGGGGAGATTGGCGGCCGATTCGATACATCCGCTGAAATAATTACCGTTAGGCGCACCTATTCCGATTCCTTTGATTTTATCGTAGCCGCCGGCCTGTTTGATAACAATGTCGATGGCCTGGGCCAATTCGTCGACATAATCGCTCACGTTAGCATGTTTGCTTGTCTTTATGGAGCCGCTGTACAAGATAGTCCCTCTTGCGTCCACCACTCCGAATACGGTATTAGTACCGCCCATATCAATGCCTACTACATAAGGCTTTTCCATGATTCCTCTTTAATTTTAAGATTATTATTAGGGAGCAAATATACATGATATAGCCGTAATAACACACTGATGAACAAAAATGGGCGTGTTGGCGCCTCCGAAGCGAAGTTGTTTAAGTTGACATTGATATACGTCGCCATTCCGGCGGTTTGTGTATACAATGGTTCACGGCCTCTTTAATCCTGACAATATGCGCCTTAGCCCCATCGCCATACTGCTTAGCCGGACCGACTATTTGCTTAGCCGGACCGACTATTTGCTTAGCCGGACCGACCATCTGCTTAGCCGGACCGACTATCTGCTTAGCCGGACCGACTATCTGCTTAGCCGGACCGACTATCTGCTTAGCCGGACCGACTATCTGCTTAGCCGGACCGACTATCTGCTTAGCCG
>JAIRZN010000116.1 GCA_031267205.1 Tannerellaceae bacterium
CGTCACGTCGCCCGCCACGCCGGCGAAGGAGGCGACAAGCCGCGCCGGGTCGTCAAATCCGCCCGCATAGCGGCTCGCCTCTTCCACGCTTAGCATACGCGCGCCGGCCCATGCCATCGGGTTGAGCGGCGTCTCCTTGTCGGTCTTCGGCCTGACGACGATTTCGTCCAGCGTCCGTATGTTTTCCTTCATCGAGATTTCCAGCACGGTTTCCTTAGCCGGCGAGGCCATCACTTCGCGAATCACCGCCGGCTCGTACCCGATATACGAGGCTTGGATGTTATAACGCCCGACCGGCAACGACGGCAGGTTGAACGCCCCGATAGAATCGGTTGTCGTACCCGTTGCCGGATTGGTATTCAATATTATCACTGTGACGTAGGGCAAGGCCTGCCCCGATGCCGCGTCAATGACTGTGCCACGGATGTTCCCGCCCGTCTGTGCAGCCGTTCCTGCGGATAGCGTAAAGAGCGCGATTGCGTATAAAACTGGGATTTGTTTCTTCATGTACTGATTCTTTGATTATATTTGCCTGAATAATTGAGACAAATGTAATGTTATTAATGTTAAGACAAGATTTCATATCGAAGAACTTCCCAGCCTTGGAGAAATCCGCAGCCGCCGCCCAGGCGTTGTCCGTGATGAGCGATTTGAAGACGAAGCATCTTCCGGTCGTCGACGGCGGCGCGTACATAGGATTGTTGGCCGAGAAAGATTTGTTGGCGGAGCCTGATGCGGATGCGCTCGCCTGCGATATGATTTCGCAGAAGATAAACGTCGGCCCGTCGGCGGATGTGCACGAGACGGTTGCGCTGATGATGCGTCACCATCTGACAGTTCTTCCGGTAGTATCGCCGGAAGGCAATTACATGGGAGCGATTACTCGCGACGGCGTCTTGGATGCGCTCGCAGCCCTTTGCAACATCGAAGCAGCCGGCAGCGTCGTCGTCCTTGAGCTTCAGCCGCGCGACTACGCCCTGTCCGACATCGCCCGCATCATAGAAGCTAACAACGCGCACGTCCTGAGCCTGCTCTCGGAGACGGACAAGGAGACGGGACAACTCGTCATTACGATTAAAACAGATCTCGAAGACGCCACGCCTATCGCCCGCAGCTTTGAGCACTTTAATTACGCCGTGCGCCATCACTCCATGCGCACGGACGCGGACACGGAAGTAATTCAACGCCGGATTAACGAATTGTTGCACTACATTAATATATAAGGATACGATGAAAGCAGGCATTTTCGGTAGCGTATACCGTGTAGAGAAGCAGACGCTTGTCAAACGTTTGTTCGAGAAGCTGACAGCGATGGAAGCAAGGATATTTGTCGACCGCGACTTCTACGCTTTCCTCGGCGACGCCTGGGGCTTCAGCCCTGTTGTCGACGGCATACTTGAGGGCGACGTATTCGATCTCGACCTGGCCATAAGCGTCGGCGGCGACGGCACCTTCCTAAAGACCGCCGCGCGCATCAACAAGCAGGGAATCCCGATACTTGGAATAAACACCGGACGGCTCGGCTTCCTCGCCGATGTCGGCAGCCACGAATTGGACGATACTCTCGACGAAATATTCAAGAATTACTACCGCACCGAAGAACGCATCCTGCTCAAGCTGCATACACAGGAACGCCTTTTCGCCGGCTACAATTACGCCCTCAACGAAATCGCCGTCCTCAAGCGCGACACATCCTCAATGATAACCATACACGCGCATGTCGACGACGACTTCCTCGCCTCCTACCAGGCCGACGGACTGATCGTAGCCACGCCGACAGGCTCAACGGCATACTCGATGAGCGTCAACGGCCCGATCATAGTCCCGCAAAGCAACTCGCTCGTAATAAGTCCCATCGCCCCGCACTCGCTCAACGTCCGCCCCCTCGTCATCCCCGACACATCAGTAATTACGCTGAAGATAGAAAGCCGCAACGATCACATCCTGGTAGCCCTCGACGGCCATTCGGAAGTCATACCCTCAGGCATCCTCATCACAATCAGCAAAGCCGATTACACCGCCCGCATCATCAAACGCCATAACCAAACATTCTACAAAACCCTTCGCGACAAACTGATGTGGGGCGCCGATGTGCGGTAGGGATTAAGAGTAAGTGTGACGAAGAATGTTTATTTTCGAATATGGTTTCACTGATTTTTCGCCGTCACGGATAAAACAATTAACTTTGCGCCTGTTGATAGTTGCCTGACGAAGAATCCAACGCCGTCATCATGCCGGCTGAACACAAGAAATAAGTAAAGTGCGACAAACGGTAACCATTCACTCATTGTTCACTTCAACGGAAGGCTCCCGGCTTTGGACGGGGGCCTTCTCATTTTTTAGGAAACGCCTGTTAGCTTACGGCTAAAAACCTCGCGCTAAGAAATCGTTCTGAAATGAAAAGAAAGCGGATATGATATAGATGTATAAATGTTTTTCGTACTTTCGCGCAGTTTTCAAGTGAAACGTGGTTTTTTAAAGCTAAATGATAAGGATTAAAAGAATAACATAACTTACTAAAAAAAACAATTTGTTACTATGAGTAAAGAAAGTCCTGTGAAGGTGAAATTCTACAACGGCGAGGATATACCGTTGGAGTTACACAAAGTTCGCGTCGTACAGAAACTCAACTTAGTTCCCATCGAACGGCGTCTTGAGGCCTTGAATGAAGGCGGGTTTAATACATTCAGATTAAACACTAAGGATGTTTTCTTAGATATGCTTACCGATAGCGGGACAAATGCGATGAGCGATATGCAGGTCTCGGCTATGATGCATGCCGACGATGCTTATGCCGGTTCGCAGAGTTTTTTCCGCCTCCAGAAAGCGGTTGAAGACGTGCTGAAGAAAAAGTATTACCTGCCCGTCCATCAGGGGCGTGCGGCGGAAAATATCCTCGCCTGCGCTTATGTCAAGAAGAAGGGAGACTTGATTCCGATGAATTATCACTTCACGACGGCCCTCGCGCTTATCACGCAATACGGCGGGCGTGTGGTGGAACTGCTTTACGACGAGGCTTTCAATATATCCTCCGACCATCCTTTCAAGGGCAATATGAACGTCGAGAAGCTCGACGAGGCGATACGTGAAACGGGCGTCGAGAACATACCCTTCATCCGTATGGAGGCGTCGACCAACCTTATCGGCGGGCAGCCTTTCTCGATAGCCAACCTCCGCGAAGTGCGCCGCGTAGCCGATAAGTACGGCCTGCGCATCGTCCTTGACGCCAGCTTGCTCGGCGAGAACGCCTACCTCATCATTCAGCGCGAGCCTGAGTTTAAGGACGCTTCGATGGAGGATGTGATCGCAATAATGACCGGCCTGTCCGACATAGTCTACTTCTCGGCCCGCAAACTCAGCTCCTCGCGCGGCGGTGGCATATGCACGGGCGAGCTTAAGATATATCGCGAACTCGAAGCCCTGTTGCCGCTATTCGAGGGCTTCCTTACCTACGGCGGCATATCGGTCAGGGAGATAGAGGCGATGGCCGTAGGCTTGTACGAGACGCTCGACGAGACGATGATAAGCCAAAGCCCCCAGTTTATCGCCTATTTAGTCAATGCCCTCACGTCACAGGGCGTGCCTATGGTGACGCCTCCCGGAGTGCTCGGCGCGCATGTCGACGCTATGCGCTTCTGCTCGCATATTCCGCAGACGCAATATCCGGCCGGTTCGCTGGCTACGGCCTTCTTCCTCGTCGCCGGCGTCAGGGGTATGGAGAGGGGATCAATATCCAACCAGCGTGACGAGGAGGGTAATGAGACGTATGCCGACATGGAGCTGCTGCGCCTTGCGGTGCCGCGACGGGTCTTTACGCTTTCGCAAATAAAATATGTGATTGACCGCCTTGTGTGGCTGCATGAAAACCGCGAGTTGATAGGCGGCCTTAGGTTTGTGTACGAGCCTCCGGTGCTGAGGTTCTTTATGGGCGGGCTGGAGCCGGTGTCGGACTGGCCGGAGCGATTGATAGCAAAGTTCAAGGAGGATTTCGGCGACAGTTTGTAATCTTTTACAGACGGATGTATTACAGTATAACTCCGGGGATGAGCAGGCGCCGTCCCCGGAGTTCTTGTTTATGCCGCTTACCAGTTATCCGTGCGGAAGGACGATACGGGCAGGTTGCCTTCTACCGTATATAGCTCGGTCGCCGATGTATCGTCGAAACAATATCTTACGGCTACGGGCGCGGCTACTTGAGGTGAAAAGACATAGATTTTGTCCGACAGCAGGGCTGCTTTAGCGTCATAGAAACGTTTATCACTGCCTGCGACTTTGAAGTTCAGCAGTTCCTTGCCCTTGCCGGTCAGGCCCGACGAGGAGCCGAACATATCGAAGGAGATAATCGCTACGCGACCTTCTATCTCTACCGACTTCATTTCGGGGCTACGGTGATGCACCTTTTCCATTCCATAAGTTTTGGCTAAGGCCCATAGCGCCATACGTTCGCCGGCGTCTTTTTTCTTCGGAGGATGGATACCGTCAGGCGATTCGGCATCCATCAGCACAGCCATTCCCGTGTTCGGCGTCGTCATGCCTTTGGCCTGAGCTTCGCGGATGTATCCCGAATTACGTCCGCCGCCATAGTTATACGGCGCTATCTGGCAGTAGTAGAAGGGAAATTCACCGACTTTCCATATCTCGCGCCATCCGCGAACCATTTGGTCAAACATTTTCACGTATAGTTCAGGTTCGTCCCTGTTCGATTCGCCTTGATACCAAATCGCCCCGCGTATGCCGTACCCGGCGATGGGCTTTATCATGCCGTTGTAAAGGACTGCCGGCGAGCCGTTCGCTATCTTAATATCTGCGTCGGTTGCAGGGATGGGCTTTTCGGGAATATCTTTCAATGATTCGGGAGTCATCCAAGCTTCTATGCGCGAACCTCCCCAGCTTGTATTAATCAAGCCGACGGGCGTATCTAAGGCCTGGTTGAGTAGACGGCCGAAGAAATAACCGGTCGCCGTAAAATTAGGTACAGTCTGAAGGTTGGCGACTTCCCATGCGCCCGTGCAATCGTCCTGCGGCGTTGTGGTTGACGACTGCCTCAGCGTGAAGCAGCGGATGCCTGGGTTGTAGGAGTGGGCTATGGCGTCGGGCCCGCCTTCGACGGGTTGAAGGTAATAGCCCTTCATCGGCATTTCCATATTAGATTGGCCCGAACATATCCATACTTCGCCTATGAGTACGTTCTTCAGCGATACGGGCGTTCCGTCGCTTACCGTCAGTGTGTACGGGGTATAGCTCGCCTGTGGCGTCAGGATCTTCAGTTCCCAGTATCCTTTGCCGTTGCTGGCGGCGGTATAGCTTTTATCGTCCCACGAACATGTGACCGTTACGTTTGAATTGGCCTTCGCCCAGCCCCATACGGATGCTTGCGATTGCTGTTGCAGTACCATATTGTCGCTAAAGATTGCGGGCAGCCTTATTTCCGCTTTCGCAGGCGCGCTTGCGAGTGATACGGACAGGAGGAGTAGTAAAACTTGTGTTGCTCTTTTCATAAGACAGGGGTGTTTAGTGTAATTACTGATTTATTAAAGTGATGCGAATGTATACAGAACAATTGACATTCGCAAATATTTGACACGGAGGCGCGCCCATTGGAGACATATACGTACCTTTAGCTCCATCAATGTAATGGATTGACCTGCGCCGAGGCGCGCACGCCGCCCCAAAATAACGCATCGTATGG
>JAIRZN010000055.1 GCA_031267205.1 Tannerellaceae bacterium
TCGCCCAAACCATCGACACAAACTGCCTCATAACCCTGCGCATCCGCCGCAGCAAGGCCGAATATCTAAAAGCCCGCCTGCTAAAAGTAGAAACCGCCACAATAGCAGACAAAGGTTAAAAAAACCCAAAGCGCAGAAAAAAATCATTTTTTTTTACCCATCCGACATTTCATTTTAAAAATTCCTCGTATATTCGCGCACATTCAAACTTTTTATCCGAGTTCTTTAACACAATGATCCCCTGACAGAGCGTAAGCTGTTTGAGCTAAGCAAATGGTCGTTCGGGCTAAGCAAATAGTCGTTCCGGCTAAGCAAATGGTCATTTGGGGAAAGCAAATGGTCGTTTGGGCTAAGCAAATGGTCGTTTGGGGAAAGCAAATAGTCGTTCGGGGGAAAGCAAATAGTCGTTTGGGGAAAGCAAATAGTCGTTTGGGGAAAGCAAATAGTCGTTTGGGGAAAGCAAATAGTCGGTTGGGGAAAGCAAATAGTCGTTCAGGGGAAAGCAAATAGTCGGTTGGGGAGAGCAAATAGTCGGTTGGGCTAAGCAAATAGTCTCTTGGGGAAAGCAGATAGTCGGTTGGGGAAGCAGATGGTTGTTGGGGGAAGGCCGGGCGCAACGTGGGTTAATCTATCAGGGGATAATTGAGGATGGCTTCGTTGCGGGTGCAGGCGTTGAAGTGCCACCATTCGTATAGGATGGTGCGGAAGCCGGCCTGTTTCATTACGTCCCTGAGCAATCGTCGGTTAAGTAAGGCTTCGCGGGATATTTTGCCTGCTTCAAGCAGGAGATATTCTTTGTCGGTATGCGCTTCTTCTCCAAAATAGTCGAAGGGCGTTCCCATCGGGAGGGTATTGCCTGATGCGTCGGCGAGGCCAACGTCTACCGCCATGCCGTAGTTGTGCAGTCCGCCGCCGTTGGCCGGATTGCTTACGTAGTTTGTTTTCCCTGTGCCTTTTACCATATTCCACATGGCGCGTTGCACCGACATTGGGCGGGCGGCGTCGTATATTATCAGGGAGTATCCGGGATGCTTTTCCTTGAGTATGCGTTGGGCTTCGAGCAATTTCAGCGCGGCTTCGGGGCGCAGCCATACTCCGGCGATGCCTTCGTAGACGGTCTTTCCCAGGAAGTTATCCGGCGTTGCATATTTAAGCTCGACGAGCAGGGATGCGTCTATGCGGGATACGTCCACAAGCCCCCGTCGGGAGAGGTAGCTGTCAAGTCCTTCCGCATGCGGCTGTCCCCAAAGCGTTAGCGCAAGCATTGCCGGCATCAGTATACGCTTCATTTATTTTCGGACAGGGTGATTTGTTCTACTGCGATAGCTTGGTGGAGGAAGATGGATGCCGTTTCGGAGAACTTGTCTGCGGCTTCGGTTGTGAGGAACCTGCGGCGGCCTTGTTTCGTCAGGCGGGAGTCGATTTCAGGGTGCCGCAGCAGGTAGTCCTTCAGGCTTCCGGCTATTTGCTCGCCTTGTGAAAAGAGGGCGACGCCTTGTGGCAGGAAGGTTTTTATCTTGTTGCGGAGCAGTGGATAATGTGTGCAGCCGAGTATGAGCGTGTCGATGCGTGGGTCGACGGATAGTATGTGTTCGATGTGTTTCCTTACGAAATAGTCGGCGCCTGGGGAGTCAAATTCATTGTTTTCGACTAAGGGCACCCACATCGGGCAGGCTTCTCCTGTTACTGTGATGTGCGGGAAGAGGTGGCTGATTTCGATGTTGTATGATTGTGAGGATATTGTGCCGGTTGTTCCCATCACGCCGACGTGTTTTGTGAGGCTGATGTTGTCTATCGCTTCTACTGTCGGGCGTATGACGCCCAGCACCCTCAGGGAGGGGTCGAGCATGGGTATGTCTTTTTGCTGGATATTGCGCAGGGCTTTGGCTGAGGCGGTGTTACAGGCGAGGATAATCAGGCGGCATCCTTGGTCGAGGAGCGTCATTACGGCTTGTCGCGTGAAGTGGTAGACTACCTCGAAGGAGCGTGTGCCGTAGGGGGCGCGCGCGTTGTCTCCGAGGTACGTAAAGTCGTATTGCGGAAGGTTTTTTTGTATCTTGTCGAAAATGGTAAGTCCTCCGTACCCGGAGTCGAATATGCCGATGCTGCTACCCATAGAAACAAAATAGAGACTGCCTGAAGCGGGGCAGTCTCTTTCGTATTTTATAGTTGATGATTATTATAATCCCAATTTTGCTTTCACAAGGGAGGTTGCGTCGATAGCGTTGTTTCCTGTATAGAGGAAGAGCGAGGGTTCCATGCTTACTACGTAGGTATAGCCTTTTTCGTCTCCTACGGCTTTGATGGCGTTTATGATTTTATCGCGTACGGGCTGGTAAAATTCTTGTTGTTTCTTTTGCGTATCTTCTCTGGCTACGGAGACGAAGTTTTCCATCCGTGTACGTATTTCTTCTATTTCCTGCATTCTTCTCAGTTTAATATTTTCTGTCAGGGAGTCCTGCTGGGCGACGAAGTCGGAATACTTTTTGGTATATTCGTCTTCCATGATTTTCAGTTCCTTGGTGTATTCTTCATTCAAATCGGCTATTTTCTTTTCGATGGAGGCCATTTCGGGCATAGCCATGAATATTTCCTGAATGTTTACGTGTGCAATCTTCAAATCCTGGGCGTACATACCCAGCGAAACAATCATAAACAATAATACAATAAGTTTCTTCATTTTCTTATCTATTTGTTATTAATCAATTTATTTATTTTGCCTAAAGCGCACAAATGTAAGGAATTATTTTGAATATCCTAATTTTCGCAGCACTTCGTTGCTAATGTCTATTTTCGGGGAGGCGAAAATGATACTCATGGCCGATGCGCGGTCGACGACTAACTGGTAGTTGTTTGCTTCCGATATTTCTTTTACGGCCATGTATACTTCGTCTTGGATGGGTTTCATCAGGCTTTCCCGTTTTTTGAACAGTTCGCCTTCGGGTCCGAAGTATTTGCGTTTCAGCTCTTGTGCGTCCTGTTCTCTTTTCACAATTGCCTCTTCTCGTTTGGTTTTCATTTCTGCCGAGAGGAAGACCAGGTCGCTTTGGTATGTTTTATACATATTCTGGGCTTCTTGTTGGATGGCCTCTACTTCGTTTTGCCATTGTCGGGAGACTTGGCTGAGTTGTTCGTTCGTCATTTCGTATACGGGAATATTTTTGAGGATATATTCCATATCGATCAAGGCGAATTTTTGCGCTACTCCTGCCCATGAACAGAGTAGCAGCAGGCTGCATAAGGCAATAATCTTTTTCATACTTGTTCTTTTTTTAAATTGCTTTCATTAAAATTCCTGACCTATGATAAAGTGGAATTGGCTTCCACCTCTTTGGGTAGAGTAATCCGGCGTATCGAATCCGTACGCCCAGTCGATGCCCATGAGTCCGATCATTGGGAGGAATATGCGGACGCCTACCCCTGCCGAGCGTTTGAGTGCGAAGGGGTTAAATTCTTTCAGGTCGTACCAGGCGTTTCCTGCTTCGACGAACGCCAGTCCGTAGATTGTTGAGGATGGTTCGAGCAGGAAGGGGTAGCGCAGTTCCATTCCCAGGCGGGTGTATGCGTATCCCGAACTGGCGATGCTTCCGTCGTCGTATCCTCTTAGCGCGATGGTTTCGTTTGCCATCATACCGGTGTACCCTGTCATGCCGCTACCTCCCATGTAGAAGGTTTCAAAGGGGGATATTTTGTTTTTATTGTAATGTCCGACGAAGCCGTATTCTACGCGCGACATCAGTACCGGCGTCCGTTTGACCGTCAAGGGGAGCAGGGGCGTAAATACTTTCGCCTTGATTTTCCACTTGTGGTATTCGAGTAATTTGTTCCGGGCGGCTGCCTCCATGGAGGCGTAATCCTTTCCGTCGAACAGGGAGTATGGGGGCGTGGCGCTCAGGGAGATTGAGAACTGTGAGCCGCGGCGCGTATACAGGGGGTTGTCGACGGAACTGCGTTGGAGCAGGAGTTCCAGGTTGATGTTATGGCTGTCTCCGGTAGTGAATCCCATACCGTAGTATTGGTATGCTTCCCAGTTGTTCAGCATGTATACCTGGTAGCTTAGCGTGGCCATAAACTGGAAGTAGTCGTCCGGCCAATTCAGGCGCTTGCCGTATCCGGCCGATATGGCAATCATTTCGAGGGATTGGTTGGGGTCGTATGCACGTTCGTAGCTGTTGTACGGGTCATAGCCATAATTATAGGTATTGTATCCCCCCAATCCGTAGCCGTAGCCGTAGCTTGACATTGAGTTTGACAGGTAATCGTAGTTAACTCCCGATTGTTTGGAGTAGTAGGCGCTAACGGACAAGGTGTTTGGCCGTTTCCCTCCGAACCATGGATCCATGAACGAGATGGAGTATCCCTGGTAATAGCGGCCGTTGGTCTGTCCGCTTATGGTCAGCGTCTGTCCTTCTCCTTGTGGGATAATGCCTTTATAGGTTTTAGGGTTCAGGAAGTTTTTCAAGGAGAAGTTGGTAAACTTCAGGCTTAACTTACCGATGACACCCACCTGTCCCCATCCGGCGGAAAATTCCACCTGGTCGTTGGCTTTCGAGACTAAGGAGTATTTGATGTCCACCGTACCGTTTTCGGGGTCGGGGATGGGTTGGGGATTCATATTTTCATGGTCGAAGTGCCCCATTTGAGCTAATTCGCGGACAGAGCGCACCAGGTCGTCGCGGCTGAAGAGCATACCGGGTTTGGTGCGGAGTTCGCGCCGCACGACGTCTTCATACAGTCTGTCATTGCCTTCGATGATGATGCGGTTGATGGTAGCCTGCGGCCCTTCCTGTATACGTATTTCCAGCGATATGGAGTCGTTCTCGGCTTCCACTTCCACAGGGTCGACATCAAAGAAGAGGTATCCGTTATTGTAGTAGACATTGGCTACCGATTCGTCGTCGGTGTTCAGGTGATCATTCAGCTTTTTCATGTTATAGACGTCCCCTGATTTCATTTGGAGGATGGCGGCCAAGTAATCTGTTGGGTATTGCGTATTGCCTACGAAGTTAATATCCTTCAGGTAATACTTCCGGCCTTCGTCGATTGACAGGTAGATATTCACCAGTTTATCATTGATATTGGTCACGCTGTCCGACAAGATTATCGCGTCCCTGTATCCATACTCGTTATATTTGCTTATCAGGTTCTTTTTGTCGTTATCGTATTCTTCCGAAGTGAATTTCTTGGTGCTGAACATTTCCAGCACACTTGTTCTGAAGCGTTTGGAGAGGGAGAATTTTTCATTTGTCTTTTTCATGGCTTTCCTTAGCTGGAAAGCGTTTACGGCGTCATTGCCTGTAAAGATAATCTCGTTGATTTTCGTTTTTTCGTTTTTATCGATATGTATGTCTAAAATCACTTCGTCTTCGTGAGCGAGGTCGTCTTTCTGTACTATATCTATATCGACATTTTTAAAGCCTTTCCCATCGAAATATTTTTGGATAAGCGTTTTGGCCCTGTCCATCAAGTTGGGAGTCACCTGGTATCCTTTCCTGAAACCTAAGCGCGTTTCGAGTTCTTCGCGTTCGCCTTTTTTTATTCCGAAGTAATTGACTTGCGAGATACGCGGGCGTTGCCTGAGTTGTATTTCCAGCCATACCTGGTCGCCCTCTGTTTTGGTAGCTATCACTTTTGCGTCGGAGAACAGTCCGTGCCTCCAAAAACGTTTCACCGTAGCCGTGATTTCATCACCCGGCATCGTAATAACGTCGCCTACGGATAGACCGGAAAGGCCGATGATAGTAAAGTCTTCATAAACGTCCTTTTTCAGCCCCGACACTTTGATGTCGGCTATTTTATATCTTTTGGGCATCGAATAAGACACTACCGGTACTTCCGCCGGTATTTCGCCCGCCGGTATGGTGTCGCTTTCCTGGGCGAACGCTCCAAAAACAAAGCTTAAGGAAACAAAAAACAGCGCTACTCTCTTATACATATTAACAGCTTTTGTTTTATAGATTTAATTGCTCACTTGTTTTACCGAAACGGCGTTCGCGCCTTTGGTAATACAATATGGCTCCATACAATTCTTCTTCTCTGAAATCAGGCCAGTAAGTATCCGTGAAATAAAGCTCCGAATACGATATTTGCCAAAGCAAAAAGTTGCTTATCCTTTTTTCCCCCCCTGTCCTTATCAACAGGTCGGGGTCGGGGATGTCCTTAGTCGTTAGACGGGCCGATATAACGTCTTCGGTTATATCGCCGGGGTTTAATTTCTTGTCGTACACGTCGGAGGCTATTTGTTTCACGGCTTCGGTTATTTCCCACCTGGAGGAGTAACTCAGGGCGAGTACGAGGGTGGTGCCGGTGTTGGAAGAGGTTTGCTTTATGCAGTCGTTTAACGCCTTGACTACGCTCTCCGGCATACGTTTGAGGTTGCCTACGGCCATCAGGCGGATATTGTTCTTCATCAAGTCCGGCGTTTCCCGTCGAATGGCGGTGACTAACAGTTCCATCAGGGCTACTACTTCTTCTTCCGGGCGATTCCAGTTTTCATTGGAAAAGGTATAGACCGTAAGGTACTTCACTCCTAACGTGGAGGCTGCCTCCATTGTTTTACGGACAGACACAACGCCTTCCTGGTGCCCAAATTCGCGGCTTTTGCCTTTCTCCTTCGCCCATCTGCCGTTGCCGTCCATAATGATGGCGACGTGCTGCGGCAGGTGTTCCTTATCAACCTTTTCTATTAACGACATGATTTTCCGCCTTATAAATTCAACCGGCTATTGTTACACTGACTGCAACGCAGGCCGAAATCCCATGTTACGGAGAGCAGCAGGAAAGAGTACCAGTCGTTGTTCTTCCAGATGCTTCCGTTGATCTTGTATGGATTATCCAACAGGGCGTTACTGTCGTCCGTCACGTCAAAGCCGTCGACAAACAACTTGCGCATCGAGAACTCGCACCCTATATTAATCCTGTCTCTTATCTTGTACTTCACGCCTGCCCCGACAGGCAGGCTTATCCCTGCGAATGTGCGTCCGCTTCCCGTAGCCCCCGTAGCTCCCAAGCCAAGCAATACGTAGGGGGTAAAGCGTTTGGCATTGGCGTAGGTGTATTTGTTGCTGTACGGGAAAAAGTTGAACTCCATTTGCCCTCCCAGTTCAAACAGGTTGCGCCGGAAAGACGCCTGTGCGTTACCGGGGTATACGTTATCCTCTCCCGACGTTGTCCCTGATACTTGCCCCCACATCAGGTTGGCCTTTACCGCCCACCTGAGGTTGGCGTTATACCGGAATACGCCGCCGAAAGCGGGATTCATACCCTTGAAAGGCTCATTTTTATTAACGTCGCCCATATAAAAGGCTCCTCCCGCAGCTCCTCCTATCTCAAACTTGTATTCCTGCGCCCGAAGAATGGGGCATGAACCTGCAAACAGACTTATCAATACTACGATTTGCTGAAAGGAAACGGACGTCATAACGGATCGCTATTTTAACAGGTTGATACGTCCGCGCCATAGTTCGTCCAGGACTTTCGCCCCGTCGCTTGTCCTGCCTCCGAAAATCAGCATATACTTTGCATCGTCTACATGAACGGATGCGTATCCTCTTGCCGTATACGTTTCGGGGAAAGCTTTTAATGAATCGGCCGGCGACCAGGTCACTCCGTTATCTATGGAAACGTGAATATCTTTCGACGCCTTACCTTCGGCGTTTATGCCTCCCAGCAGGTAGAATTTGTCGTCATAAGGCGCGAGCATTACGCCGGATTTCTTCTCAAAGAAGTTGTCCTGCTCTCCCGAAAAGGGCTCCCATGACAGGGCGTCGCCGGTGACCCACGTTGTATTCAATAGCCGTCCCTCCACGTCTTTACCTGCTACGACAGTCAGGTATGCATTGTTCATGCGGTAGTAATCGAGGCTGCCGAATCCGCTCACGGGGAAGTTGCCGGGCGTAACCTCGCCTTCCGTCCACTGCCCGTCCTTGTTCATCCCTGCAAAGCGGCGGGAGTTACCGTTTTCTATTACGGTAGCCAGCGCCGAAGAGGTGTTGCGTCCTTCTTTCAAGACGCCCATAATTGCGCTTATGACGGGTGTTTGTTCTACCTTAGCCCAGCTTATGCCGTCGGCCGACTGATATATATTGCCGCCGGCCGGCGCATACAGTGTGTTTTCGTAGAGGGTAATCTGGGTGATGTCTGTCGTCGCGGGAAAGCCCGAAAGCTGCAGTTCCTGCCATGTTTTTGCGTCGGTAACGGCGGAGTAGTGCAAATGGTTCGTCCCCTGTATCTTGGAGTACATCATGTATACGTCCTCGCCTCCCAAGGTATGTTTGACTACCTTCCGTTCATCTGCGGTTATCCCTGTCAGGGGGGCTGCAAAACGTTCCCAAACCATTAAGTCCGGTATTACCCGATGTATGTTAACCCATGCCTTATAGGTCTTTGTCGTAACGCCGTCGTAAGCCGTAGGGATAAATTTAACCGGTTGGGAAAAGTCCAGCGAATCGGTGCCATTCCACCAGATAGTAGAATCCCCAATCGCCTCTTGCACTACGCCTATGCCGGCCACGCCCGTTGTGTAAGTCAGGGTGCAAATAACCTTGTTCACCTCTGTCCCATAGGGAAGCGAATCATTGTTAAAAATCAGTCCGTTTACTTGATCTATCGTAAACTTCACACCCGACAGACCCGTTATCGAGTCGTGCGATAGGACGAGGGAGGATATTTGAGCATCTTTTATTTCCGTTGCATTGTCTGTATCACCACTACCCAAGCACGAAGACGTCAACATGATAATGCTTCCGACAATAAATATTCCAATGTTATTTTTCATCCATATCATAGATTGTGATTACGTATTGAACGGCAAAAATAGAAACATTTTTGGCTTTACGCCTAACACGTAGCAATATTTATATTATTTTAGTGCAACACCGAACTATTCGGCCCAATGTAGTTCGGTCAGGGAAGAACAACCTTTTTGCAAATACCGCATGTCTTCATACAAACAGGCCGCAACGTCTTGGAAGGCGTTGGTTATGCATTCTATGTTTGGTACAACTTTAATCGAATACCAAATTAATTATATCCACCCATGCGATTATTCAATAAAGTGTCATAATTCATTAAGGATATAGGCCTTTTATGACGGAAATGTACAGGGTGTTTAAAAGATTTTCCTAATTTTGTCGCTAATCCCGGCAGGATCGCCGGCGATCGCGGCACATTCGCCGGCGATCACGGCACATTCGCCGGCGATCACGGCACATTCGCCGGCGATCGCGGTACATTCGCCGGCGATCGCGGTAGATTCGCCGGCGATCGCGGCACATTCGCCGGCGATCGTGGTAGATTCGCCGGCGATCGTGGTAGATTCGCCGGCGATCGTGGTAGATTCGCCGGCGATCGTGGTAGGATATAATGGAATGTTTTGTGGTGTTAACGATTTGTTGCAACTTGAAATGAATAAGTTGCAAGGATTATCGAAAAAATTCAGAGGATTATATAAAAAGGTCTGCGGTGTTGTAAATAACCTTGATGGCGATTACGTAAACTTCGGGATTTACAAGGAGATTTGTTCCGGTGATAGGTATAAGGAGGGCTTATTAAGAGGAAATACGGCCATTGACTTTTATACGTCCGATACAAATTTGGCATTACTGAATCCATTTTACATAAACTCTGATAAATAATACCTAACTTGTGGGCCGTAATCAAATCTATATTATATGAGTAAAATTATGAGTAAAATGAACAGGCGTATTTTTATAAAGACCGGGGTAGCGGGCGTGGCAGGATTGTCGGCTATCGCTTCCGGCATGGCGGGCATACCGGCATTGCTTCAGAAAGAGGTTATGGTGGGTAAGGTGCAGTTGGGTAACACCGGACTGATGGTGCCGAGGATGGCTATGGGGACAGGCTCCGTCGGATATAGCCAATCTTCGAATCAAACAAGGCTTGGGATGGAAAACTTCGTTAAACTTGCGCACCATGCATACGAACGGGGCGTCCGTTTTTACGATATGGCCGACGGCTACGGCTCGCATCCTTACGTTGCCGAAACGATAAAGAATATTCCGCGCGAAAATATCACCCTGCTTTCCAAGATATGGACGCTGGAGCCGGGGCAGGGAACAGGGCCTGAGCCGGTGGCTACGACACTCGACCGCTTTCGCCGCGAGGTAGGCACGGAGTATTTCGACATCCTGCTGATGCATTGTATGATGAAGGGTGGATGGACGGAAAGCCGGAAGCATTACATTGATGGCCTTTCGAGGGCCAAGCAAGACGGCATAGTAAAGGCCGTTGGCGTGTCGTGCCATAACTACGAAGCCCTTGTTGAGGCGGCCGATTCGCCGTGGGTGGATGTCATCATGGCACGTATCAACCCGTTCCAGAGCAAGATGGACGGCACGCCCGACGATATAAGAACCGTCCTCGGAAAGGCTCGCGCAAACGGCAAGGGTATAATCGGGATGAAGATATTCGGTGAAGGAACTAACGCGACGGAGGAAGAAAGAGAACGTTCCCTCCGGTTTGCTTTTTCCGAAGGGAACGTTCACTGTACTACGCTGGGGACTGAGACTATCAGTCAGTTGGACGACGCCGCCGACCGCGTGGCCCGTATCACGAAGGCGTAGATTAATCTTAACACATGGCGTTACGGCGCCAACGCATTGGCTGGAGTCCCTCAGGGCTTCAGCCATTTGTTTAACCAGTCGAAAAATACCCGTTGGAAGAGTACGCCGTTCTGCGGCTTGGTTATCCAATGGTTTTCGTCCGGGAATATCATCATCTTGGCAGGTACGCCTCGTAGTTTGGCGGCGTTAAAGGCGCTCATTCCCTGGCTGGCGAGGATGCGATAGTCGCGTTCGCCGTGCGTTATAAGGATGGGCGTGTCCCATTTATCGACGAAAAGGTGAGGCGAATTGGCGAACGACCTTTTCACGGTTGCATTATCCTTCTCCCAATAAGGCCCGCCCAGATCCCAGTTGGCAAACCAGAGTTCTTCCGTTTCCAGGTATTGCTGCTCAAAGTTGAATATACCGGAGTGCGCGGCGAAGGCTTTGAAGCGTTTCTGGTGATTACCGGCCAGCCAGTAAACCGAGAAGCCCCCGTAGCTGGCGCCGACAGCGCCGAGACGGTCGGCGTCAATGTAAGGTTCGCGAGCCATTTCGTCGATCGCCGAGAAATAGTCCTTCATGTTCTGCCCGCCGTAGTCCCCGCTGATTTGCTCCTGCCATTCCTGTCCGAAGCCGGGCACTCCCCTGCGGTTGGGAGCGACTATGATATAGCCGTTAGCCGCCATTATCTGCATATTCCAACGATAGCTCCAGAACTGGCTCAAGGCGCTTTGCGGCCCTCCCTGACAGTAGAGCAGGGCAGGATACGTCGCCGAAGGGTCGAAGTCGGGCGGGTAGATAATCCACGTCAGCATCTGCTTGCCGTCGGTCGTGCGAATCCACCGCGGTTCGGACTTGGCGATCTTCAGGCGGTCGAATATATGCTTGTTCTCAAAGCTGATTTCGGTAGCCTCTCCCGTTTCCGTATTTATGGCGAACACTTCCGACGCTCGCTCCATAGACTGTCGGACAGCAACCATTTTGCCGGCGGCAGCGTCCATTTCGAGGTAATCGTATTGTCCTGAGGTGAGGGGACGTATCTGCTTGTCCGCGTCAATCCGCCAGATATGCGTGAGAGCATCCTTGCAGGCGGTAAGGTAGAGAGACCGGCTGTCGGGGAGCCATTGTATGGCATCAATGTCGTAGTCGAATCCGGATGTAAGGTATTGCCTTTCGCCCGTCGTCAGGTCGGCGGCAAAGAGGCGCCTCTTGTCCGCTTCATAGCCGTCGCGCTCCTGGCTTATCCATGCGATATACTTGCCGTCGGGCGAGAAAAGCGGGGCTGTGTCGTATCCCATCATACCCTCGGTAAAGTTTCTCGTCTTCCCTGTTTCAACGTCGTACAGGTAGATGTCGGCATTGGTGGACAGGGCGTAATCAACCCCCGTTTTCTTACGGCAGGAATAGGCGATCAGCTTACCGTCGGGGCTCCAGGCTAAGTCCTGCACCCCGGAGAAAGGCTTCATCGGGCACTCATACGGCTCGCCCTCCATTATATCAATAGCCTCTCCCACGTTCGCACCGTCGAAGGCGGCGACAAAGGGATGTGGAATCGTTTCCACCCATTCGTCCCAGTGCTTGTACATCAGGTCGTCAATAATGCGCCCGGAAGCTTTCGGCAGGTCAGGATATATATCCGAAGTCGACTTGCCGTATTTTATATCGCTGAAGAAAAGTATTTTCGTCTCGTCGGGCGAAAGGATAAAGCCGTTCACACCGCCCTCATGCCGGCTTACCTGCCTGCGGTTGGAGCCGTCGGCATCCATCAACCATATCTGCGAGCTACCGCTTTCGTTGGACAGGAAAGCAATCCCTTTCCCTCCGTTGACCCATACGGCGCCCTGTTCGCTTGCCGATGTTTGAGTGATTTGCTTCTTTTCCGTACCGTCAAGAGTGACGACAAACAGTTCCCTGTTGCTCTTGTTCTGCTCGATACTGATGAAAGTGACGCCGTAGAGAGCCTTGCTGCCGTCCGGCGAAATCTTCACGTCGCTCACGCGCGCCAGGCTGTAAAGAACCTCCGGCGTCATCACACCGTCGGCCACATTAACCTCAGGACGCCCGACAAGCGGCGCCGAATCGTCGGCCTGATTCTTTTCCTGCGTGCAGGCCCCGGCTAATAAAACGGACATATACATACTAATGATTGCAATTGTTTTATCCATTATATAATAAATTAGTTTTTGTAAACGCGAAGTTAGTAAATAATTTATATCTTTGCGTCTATAAATTTAGGAATTGATAATTTAAGAGTTGGATAATTATGAATAAGATTTGGCTATTGGGGATTACCATGTTCGTGGTAATAGCATTTAATTCGTGCAAGCCTAAGCAGAGTACTTACAGGGCCGCTTATGAACAAGCACAGGAAAGAACGGAACCTTCTTTGTTTGACGACGAATTTGCCGATGACGACGAGTTCGGAGAATTTGAAGAGGTTGAACCTGTCTCTAAACCGAGAAACGAAACGACAAATGTCGAGACCGGAAATACCGAAAACACAGGTAATATCGGCTATCCCGACATAAACGAAAGTCTGAATATTGCCACACGTCAGGAACGCATCAATCCATACGAAGGAGAAAGTTTTCAAAGCCTGAGGCGTTACAACGTAGTGATCGGCAGCTTCAGGAACAGAACAAATGCGACAGCGTTGAAAGAACGTATGCAGTACGAAGGATACAACGTTATTATGGCCGAAAACGAATTAGGTATGATACGCGTCATAGTATCAAGCACCGACAACAAGGCCGAATCCGTCCGCAGCCGCACTACATTCAGGTCTAAATATTATCCCAATTTCCAGGATGCATGGATTCTGGAACAACGCTACCGTTGACCCCGCCGTAGTTGCGCCTATATTTACACGTATTCGGACCGGAATATTTAAGGGATGTCTTGACATAGAGATTATCCCTTTCTTTGTTCCCTCATCCCAAAATGTTTATCCGTATGAAAATCATCAATCGACAACTCTTAGACGAAACGACGGAGAAGGCGAAACTATCGCCCCGTCTTCGTATGAACTACAATTTTCATGAACAGCCCGACGACCAGGTTCACAGGCTTATAAATGCGATGGAGCCGGGTTCTTATATACGCCCCCACCGTCATATCAATCCCGACCGGGAAGAATCCTTCCTGATACTGTCGGGGAAAATCGCATTTTTCATCTTCAATGATCAGGGCGATATTACGGAACAATGCATACTCGACGCTCGCGCAGGCGTCTACGGCGCCGAAATAAAAGCCGGAATATGGCATGGCCTGATTGTTATGGAAACCGGAACCGTACTTTATGAAATAAAAAACGGGCCTTACGCGCCCGTCTCTCCCGATAATTTCGCCCCCTGGAGTCCGGCTCCTGAAGATAAGGAGGGCGTAAAGAAATACCTCAATAACCTGTGCCGGCAATTATAGTAACATCCCGGCGTACTTGGGATCAATACGCTTTATCTCTCTTTTCTTGATGCGTCAAGGCGGAGGAAGATGAAGAGTAAGATGGTGAATCCCCATAGCGATGAGCCTCCGTAGCTGAAGAATGGGAGCGGGATGCCTATTACCGGTGTGATTCCGGTCACCATACCGATGTTTATAAGTAGGTGGAAAAAGAAGATGGAGGCTACTCCATAGCCGTACACTCGTGCAAATAGCGTCTTTTGCTTTTCTGCAAGATTGATTAACCGGATGATGAATATGGCGAATAGGATTAG
Source organism: Tannerellaceae bacterium (assembly GCA_031267205.1). Lineage (GTDB taxonomy): Bacteria > Bacteroidota > Bacteroidia > Bacteroidales > Tannerellaceae > DFXE01. The sequence continues at coordinate 14,279 of JAIRZN010000055.1, forward strand.
TACGGCGGATGCGCCCAGAAAGCCCTCTTCTTCTCCTACGGTACAGAAGATGAAGTCGGTGTCTTGCTCCGGCACGTATTTCAGCTTGGTTTGTGTTCCGTTAAGGAAGCCTTTGCCCATTAGTCCGCCTGAGCCTATGGCGATCTTGGACTGGTTTACATTGTAGCCCGCTCCACTGGGGTCATTTTCGAGTCCGAGCGTTACCTTTATACGCATTTGTTGATGGGGTTTCAGCATCTCGTCGAATACGTAGTCTACGGAATAGAGAAAACTTATTGACAGGATAGCGAAAAGGATGACGAGCATGTAGTGCCATACCCATTGTTTTATGGATAGGTATATCAGGTAGCAGGATGAGGCTGCTATTGTTCCGATGACAATCCATACAAAGTTGATGGGTATGAACAGGGACAGGAAGTATGCGACAAGGACGGCGCCGGCGGTTAGCGCCAGGAGGATTTTAACGAGCAGGTTGTCGTTCTGCATGATGTATGCCAGGAATATTACAAGGGCTTGGGTGATTGATAGTACGATGAGTTCTCCGAGTGGGGTGATGCCGAGTGTGACGTCGGAATACTTCATGCTTATCACGAAGAATGTCATAGCGCAGAGTCCTGTAAGTAGTATGTAGCCTGTCATTCCTTCGCGGTATAGGACGAAGAGGAATGCGAGAAATACAAGCGCCGATCCCATTTCTTTTTGTAACAATATACATAGGAGAGGGAGGAAAATGAGTAAGAGGACGAGCATTAGATCGCGTGATTTGGTGAGGCTGAAGCCGTAGGAACTCATTAGCTTGGCGATGGACAGGGCGGTGGCGAATTTGGCGAACTCTGCGGGCTGAAGGCGTAATGGCCCCAGCACGAGCCATGAGTGTGATCCTTTTATGTCGGGGGCGAGAAAAATGGTTGCTATCAGTAGCAGAACGATTATGGCGTATATGAGGTAGGAGAAGACGTTGTAGAAATCGGAATCCAGCATCATGATGACGAAGATTAGGACGAATGATAGACCGATCCAGACGAGTTGTGAGCCGGGCCGTCCTGAGGGGTTAAACCATCCGAGGCTGTCGTATTCGTAACTTGCGCCGCAGATGCTGAACCATCCTGCTGTGACCATTATAATGTACAGCAGTATTGTAAGCCAGTCGACCGTCTTCCATATACTTACTTTTCTATAAGACATTCCGCGGCATTATAACGGTGTTTATTATGCGGTCTTCTATGTATTTGTTTTCGGGGGCTATTTCGCCTGAGAAGTATTTCTGCAGCATGAGTTTGGCGATGGGGACTGCGTATGTTGCGCCAAAGCCGGCTTGTTCGACGAGTACGGATATGGCGACTTGGGGTTTTTCGTATGGGGCGAATCCCATGAAGACGGAGTGGTCTTTGCCGTGCGGGTTTTCGGAGGTACCTGTTTTTCCGCAGACGGCGATGTCCGGCAGGGCTGCTCCGCGGCATGTTCCTCCAGTGACCGCGGCGCGCATACCTTCGGCGATGCTTTCGTAATGGCTTCTTTCTATGCCGCTATAGCGCCTGCCGGTATAGGTGGCGTCTATTTCGCCGTCTTGTATGTTCCTTACTATATGGGGTGTATAGAAGTATCCACGGTTGGCTATCTCGGCGCCCATATTGCATATCTGGAGCGGTGTGGCGAGTACTTCTCCCTGGCCGATGGCTACGGATATGATTGTGCTCGACGACCAGCGTCCGTTGTATAGCTTGTCGTACGTTTTGCTGTTGGGTATGTATCCGGCTTTTTCTCCGGGCAGGTCTACACCCAGCCGGTAGCCGTAGCCCATGCTTACTAAGTGGTTCTTCCACGTATCAAGTCCCTCCTGAACGGTAGCGTACCGCCTGCGGCTGTCGATCATGTCGCGCAATCCCCAGCAGAAGTAAGAGTTGCACGAGGTTGACAGGGCGGGAATCAGGCTGAGCGGGGAGGCATGTCCATGGCAGGCGGGCTTGCCGAGCACGGGGTAGCCGAAGGTGCACGAGTAGTAGGTGTCTTCCGTTATCACCCCTTCCTGCAGGTATATCAGTCCCATTGCCGGTTTGAAGGTGGAGCCGGGCGGATAGGCGCCCATCATGGTACGGTCGAACAACGGTTTCAGGGGGTCTTTCTCAAGGAGGGCGTGATTCCTGCCGCGTTGCCGTCCCACGAGCGTATTGGGGTTGAATGATGGAGCCGAGACCATGCAAAGGATTTCGCCCGTTGAGGGTTCTATCATCACTATGCTACCGATTTTGTTCTGCATCAGCATTTCGCCGTAGGCCTGCAGGTCTATGTCTACGGAAAGCGTAATGTTTTTGCCGGATACAGGGTTTACGTCATGCCGTCCGTTTTCGTACTTTCCTTGTGTCCTTCCGTGTGCATCGCGAAGTAGTATCTCGACGCCTTTCTCGCCTCTGAGTACGTTTTCGTAGGAGCGTTCCACCCCCGAACGTCCGGAATAGTCTGCCTGTACATAGTAGTTGTCGTTTTCGATATCCCGTTTGTTTACTTCTCCGATATTGCCGAGCAGGTGGGCGGCGTTGGGGTATTCATACTCTCTGAGGGTACGGTTTTGTATATAGAATCCTGGGAACTTGTACAGTTTTTCCTGAAGGACGCCATAGTCCTGGGCGGAAAGTTGATTCATGAACACTTGCGGCACGTATGAGGAATAGCCGGGATTCTGGCGACGGTCTTTTATGTCGGCAATCCGTTTGTCGAACTGTACTTTGGTTATATTTAGCGTATGGCAAAGGTCCAGGGTGTCGAAAGGTTGTATTTCGCGCATGATCAACATCACGTCGTATGCCGGCTGGTTATATACGAGCAACCGTCCGCTGCGGTCGTATATCATACCGCGCGAGGGATACAGCGTCTTTTTCAGGAAGGCGTTGCTGTCGGCCCATGTCTTGTATTCATTGTCTATTATCTGAAGGTAAAAAAGCCGGATAACAAAGATAACCGCCGTTGCAATTACAGCGCCGATTATGATATAGCGCCTGTTTTCCAGAGGATATTTACGATTAGTTTTCATGCTTGTGTGATTTGCTGCTAAAGGATTCGACTACACATATAAGGATAGTTGTCACGACTGTGCTTCCCACGATGCGAATTGCAAGGAACAGCGGGTCGAACAATGTAAGCGATTCTATCACGAACAGTGATACGTGGTGCAGAACGACAAACATAAGCGTGAAGCGCATAAAATGACCGTACCCGAACGTCCTGTACGAAGGGATTATGTTATCGGGCAAATCTTCGCGCATTAAAAATTGCATTATGTATAGCCTGGCAAATCCTGCCAGCGTGCAAGCCGCAGCGTGCATACCGGGCGTATTTGACAGTATGTCTATCACAAGCCCCAAAAGGAACGACAGCGATGTCACACGGATGGACGAGTATCCTGCCGGCAGTTTTATTATGAAGTATATATACAGGAATGGCGTTATAAGCCTGAGGAAGTGTATATTGTTCAATACCAGCGTCTGCAATAATACCAGCAGCACAAAATAAGCCACACCTCTGATGAGATTAATCATTACCTTTCGCCTCCTGTTCTATTTGTATTTGTTCGCTTTGGTGGAAATTGCGTATCACCATCACGCTACTCAACCGGTGGAAGTCGGTGTTTAGCCGCACCGTGAGGGAGTAGAAATTATCGTCGCGCTGCCGTTCAAAGGATGAAACATACCCTACCATAATTCCTTCGGGGAAGATTGCCGAGAAACCGCTTGTCACGATAGTGTCGCCTTCTTTAAATTCCACATGCCTGGGCAATTCGTCCAGTTTGGCGTACTGCGTGCTGCGCCCGTCCCAGCTCATAGACCCGAAGTAACTACTCCCAAGTACCTTGCAGCTAAGGCGAAACTTGGGATTAAGCAACGGGATAACCACCGAATAACGTTCGGACACCGTCGAAACGATTCCCACAACCCCACCTTCCGACACCACGCCCATGTCCGGCAATACGCCGTCATTGCGTCCCTTGTCTATGGTGATGTAATTGGAGATATACGTAACGCTGTTGTTAACCACCCTGGATATAATAACGTCATACGGGAATTGCCGCTCATGGTCGTAGTTGAATCCTTGAAAATGCACCGTATCGGCTACCATTGTATCTATCTGTCTCTGCATACGCAAGAGTTCCATCTCCAACCGTCCGTTGCGTTCTATCAACGCCCTGTTCTCGTCACGCAGGTTAATATACGAAGTAATCGAGCCGGCAAGCGATACCACATTTGCCGACACAGCATTCGCCGTGCTCAGCATAACGCTCTGCTGATAGGCATTACTGCGGTAAATAAGTATGAACGATATCAGCTCAAGGAATAAAAACAGGAACCAATGCCTTTTTGCTATAAGAAAGTCAAGTAGCCGGCGCATTGTTTCATCTGATAAGGAAGTTAAATCTATCTATGTTTTTCAGCGCAACACCT
>JAIRZN010000034.1 GCA_031267205.1 Tannerellaceae bacterium
TGTCGGAAGTCTGGGAGCGGTTTTTTTGAGTTTTCAGGAGAAATTTCACCTCGCGGGAATAAAAAAACGGTGTCCGGTGTAACAAAGTCGTCTCTTATTACGTCTTCCTTAACGTAAGACAATAATGACGTAATAATTTTAAAACCTCAAATCAATGACTAAAAAAACAATATGTTTATGCGTGCTGCTCATCGCCTTTAATACGGCTTACGGGCAGATGAATGTGGAACGGCTGTTCCGCGATTTTTCGGAATTGAAGGATGTCAGTACGGTTAACGTGTCGGGGATGTCGATAAAGTTTGCCGGCATGTTCACCGAAACGATGGGTGTGGAAAGCATCGACGTAAGGGATCTCGGCCGTTGCGACACGGAGATAAAGGAACGTTTCGTCCAAGCCGTCGCAAGCCTCAAGGATGTGGCGTTTGAACCTTTTATCAACATATCGGAGAACGGCAAACGCACCAAGGTGCTGATGCGCATCGAGGACGACGTTATACGCGAGATGATCGTTGTGTCCACCGGCGACAGTCCGGCATTGGTGCGCATAAAGGGAAAGATAAGCAAGTCCGACATAGAGAAGCTTGCGGGCGAGCATAGCAGGTAAATGGATGCGGATCGTTTCAAACGGCAGTTCATTCCCCTGCACGCGCGACTGTACCGCATGGCGTACGCTATGACGGACGACAGACGGGAGGCGGAGGATATATTGCAGGAGGCCTACTGCAAGCTATGGCGACGGCGTGCGGAGCTGTCGCACATATCCAACGCGGAAGCCTTCTGCGTGACGCTTGTGAAGAACCTCTGTTTCGATTACCTCCGTTCGAGGCGCGAGGGCGAAGCGTCGGTTGAAAACCTCGCGCTCGCCGGCGACCATACGTCGCCCGAAACGGAAGTGATAGAGCGCGACGAGGTAAGCCGCATGAAATATCTCATCGAACGCCTGCCCGCCAACCAGCGGCAGGTACTCCGCCTGTACAGCGTGGAAGAATATTCCGCAGAAGAAATAGAACAAATCACGGGCCTAGGCGCAGTCAACATCCGCGTACTGCTTTACCGGGCGCGCAAAACATTAAAGGAACAATATTTAAAGCTATCGACTTATGAACGACAAGGATTTTGAACGTATAATAGACGAAGCCATAGACATCACAGTCCCCGACGGGCTTGCACGGAGGCTCGAAGCGAGGATCGACCTATGCGCCTCGGTTGAGCAACGGCGCCGTCGCCTCGTCCGCCTGTCGGCCGGCGCCGTCGCAGCAGCCGTATTGATAGCCGCCGGCATTTTCATCACTGTGGAGAGTAACCCGTCACAGCCTGTCGACACCTACACTGACCCGGCGGAAGCCGCCCTCGCCGCCGAATACATGCTGACATACATGTCGAAGGAATTGAACAAGGGCATCAACCAAGCGTCCGCCGTCGTCGGCGAATTTGAGAAAGTAAACAATACATTAGACAAATACTTCAATAAATAATCAATCATGAAACGTAAACACTATATCCTCGTCGCCCTCTGCCTGTTGCTTCCATGGATAGGCCGGGCGCAAAACAAGTTGTTCGACAAGTACGCCGAGATGGACGGCGTGACGTCGGTATACATTTCCAAGTCCATGTTCAACATGCTGCCATCGGTCGACGTCAACGTCAACCTGACGAACATAAAGGGGAAGATAGACTATCTCCAGCTCCTCTCGACCGAGCAAAAGGACAAGATAGAGCAGATGCGCAAGGAGTTCTCCACGCTCGCCACAGGCAAGCTTCAGGAGTTTATCCGCGTGCACAGCGACGGTACGCGCATAAACTTCTACGCCACCGTCAACGGCGAAAAGATTGAAAACTTCATCATGCTCTCCGACGTAGACAGTGTCTACACCGTCATTCAACTGACAGGCAGTTTCACGCTCAAGGAGATTCAGGAGATAGCCTCAGGCGCGGATAAGTGAATCGAGAGGGGGAGAGGTGGCTACTTGCCGGTGATGATTTTCCTTATTTCGTATAGCCTGTTGAGGGCTTCGATAGGAGTGAGGGCGTCGATGTCGATGTTTTTAATCTCGTCGCGTATGCGGCTGAGTACAGGGTCGTCGAGACGGAAGAAGCTGAGCTGGTAGCCCCCGCCGACGGATACGGATTCCTTAGCCGGCTTCACGGCGTTGTCCCCGGAGTTTGCCGATTCGAGTTGCTTAAGTATTTCGCCGGAGCGTTTGACAATGCTCTTAGGCATACCGGCCATGCGTGCGACATGTATCCCGAAGCTGTGTTCGCTGCCGCCCGGCGCGAGTTTGCGCAGGAACACCACCCTGTTGTCCGCCTCCTTTACCGATACATTATAATTCTTTATGCGGCGGAAATAGCGCGTCATCTCGTTCAGCTCGTGGTAATGAGTAGCGAATAACGTCTTGGCGTGCGTCCGCGAGTGTTCGTGAATGTATTCCACGATAGCCCAGGCGATGGAGATGCCGTCGTAAGTGCTCGTACCCCGTCCGAGTTCGTCGAACAGCACGAGGCTGCGCGCCGACAGGTTATTGAGTATGTCCGCAGCCTCGGTCATCTCGACCATAAAGGTCGATTCGCCGGCCGAGATATTATCGGAAGCCCCTACGCGGGTAAATATCTTGTCCACCAGTCCTATGTCGGCGCTTCCGGCAGGCACGAAGCTCCCCGTCTGCGCCATAAGGACGATGAGAGCGGTCTGCCTCAGCAGGGCCGACTTGCCGGCCATATTAGGGCCTGTGATTATTATCACCTGCTGTTTTTCGTTATCCATGAAGACATCGTTAGCCACGTAAGACTCTCCGGGCGGCAACAGCCTTTCGATCACCGGATGCCGGCCGGCCTTGATGTCTATACGCAAGGTCTCGTCCACCACAGGCCGCACATACCGGTTGGCCTCAGCCGCTTTGGAGAAGGACAAGAGGCAGTCGATACGCCCCGTCAAGGCGGCATCCGTCTGCACACGCCCGATATACTTCATCAGGAAAAGCGTCAGGTCGTTGAACAGGCGCGTTTCAAGTTCGATAATCTTTTCCTCGGCCCCAAGTATTTTCTCTTCGTAGTCTTTAAGCTCTTCGGTTATATAGCGTTCGGCGTTGACTAAGGTTTGCTTCCTGATCCACCCTTCGGGAACTTTGTCGCGATGAGTATTGCGCACTTCGATATAGTATCCGAACACATTGTTGTAGGATACCTTCAGGCTTGGGATGCCCGTCTCTTCCGCTTCCCGCCGCTGTATCCTGAGGAGGTAATCCTTGCCCGACCAGGCTATGGCGCGCAGTTCGTCGAGTTCAAGGCTGACGCCTGCGGCAATCGTTCCCCCTTTGTTCAGCATGGCGGGAGGGTCGGCGTTAATCTCGCGTTCTATCCTGTCGCGCACGTTTGCGCAGGCGTCAAGCTCTTCCCCGATGCGTCGTAACCCCGGCTCGTCGCTTTGCATACAAGCCTCTTTTACTGATTCGACGGCCTTGAGCGCGACCTTGAGCTGCACCACTTCGCGCGGCGTGACCCGTCCCGTCGCCAACTTGGAGACAAGCCGTTCGAGGTCGCCCGTCTGCGCAATCCCGTTTTCCATCGCTTCCCTTTCAGGGGAATGCCTGAGGAAATAGTCCACCGCATCCTGCCTTTTTCCTATTTCCCCGACATCCTTCAGGGGAAAAAGTATCCAGCGGCGCAGCATACGCGAGCCCATAGGCGAAAGAGTGCGGTCCATTACGTCTAAGAGCGAGGCTCCGCCGTCGTTCATTGCGTTTACGAGTTCAAGGCTGCGGACGGTGAACTTGTCCAGCCTCACGTAGCGGTCTTCTTCTATCCGCGAGAGGGAGATTATGTGCGATAGTTGCGTATGCTGCGTCGCATCCAAGTAAAACATTACGGCGCCCGCAGCTATTATGCCGAGCTTCAGGTGCTGCACTCCGAAGCCTTTCAAGCTCGTCGTACCGAAATGCTTCAGGAGACGGTCGCCGGCGGCGTCGGAGGTATACGTCCAGTCTTCCATGCAGTAAGTGAGGAACCGCTGCCCGAAAGATTCCTCGAACCGCCGCTTCATATTGCGCTCGAAGATCACCTCTTTGGGCATGAAGTTGTTCAGCAGCTTGTCGACATACGCCGCCGTCCCTTCCGCCGTCAGGAACTCGCCCGTAGATATGTCTAAGAAAGCCACGCCGCAGGCATCCTTGTTTGCGGCGAAATGTACCGAAGCAAGGAAGTTGTTTTCTTTATGTTTGAGGATATTGTCGTTAAGCGAGAGGCCTGGTGTTACTAATTCGGTGACGCCGCGTTTGACTAACTTCTTCGCCATCTTGGGGTCCTCCAACTGGTCGCACACGGCGACCCTCAATCCTGCGGCGACCAATCTCGGCAGATAAGACTCGATCGCGTGATGCGGAAAGCCCGCCATCTCGATGGAATTTTCCCCGTTACGCCTTGTCAGCACAATGCCCAATACGTTTACGCCCTCTATGGCGTCCTGCCCGTACATCTCGTAAAAGTCTCCCACCCGAAACAGGAGTATAGCATTAGGATACTTCGCCTTGATGTCGAAATATTGTTTCATCAGCGGAGTTTGAACTTCGTTTTTCGCCACGATATTTTTATTGCAAAGATACATGACAAAACCGTAATATCACACAGATGAATAAAAATGGGCAGGAATCACAAGCCTTGTGAGTAACATATCGGGAAAGAGCACCAGCAAGGTAGTAGAACACATAATCAGTGGTTCAAGCCGGGTGGAGGAGTTGGAAGAGTGCATACACGGTCGAATCCGCAACGCGCATAAAGCAGAAGTCCCGATGTCTTTGGAAGGCCTTGTATGTGAACACCATCGCTTTATATTGGAACCCTCCGGATCTCTTTGAAAACCATGGCAGGGGATTAGAATCTGTCGTCGGCTTTCTAAAGAAAGCCGGCAACTTTCTAAAGAAAGCAATACATCGCGCTAACCAATTGCAACACAGTATTGATTCCAAAAACAGGTAACGAATAAGTAACGTTCCTAACACTTTCTTATGCTGTGTTTTGCATTACGACAAATAACTCTTGATACGTGCCGAAGATACGAATAAATCGTGAATTTGACAGGTGAATTGTGATTTAACTAACTATAAAGTATACCCCGCGCACAACCTTCTGGCCGTCCGCAGGGTATTTCCTTCCATGCCTGTTTCGAACAGTATCCTGATGCAGGCGGCGAACAGGGTGATGCGGATAATAAATCCGATTACCTTTTTGAAGGTTGATTTTTGCATGACATTGTTGTTTTAATTAATTGTTAATCAGGGAAAATTCCCTTTTCAGGGCAAAAAGAACCGTCATGCAGGGGATTGTCAAGGTTTTTGTGGAAAATACGAGCCGAGCATAGCGAGGTCTGGAGATTTTCCACAAAACCGCGTAGCGGCCAGACCTTTACAATCCCGAAGAGGCATGACGGTATCTTTGCCCGGAAGAAAAGGGGACTTCCGTCCTAAGCCGGTCATTGCCGGATTGTAATTTTACACTGGCTCCGCGCAAATGTTTTGGAGCCGCTGATTTTTACAAAGTCACCACAATAGTTGATTAACCTTTCCCTTTTTTGCCAGCCGGATTGAGGGTAAGGGTTTCTCCCGTCGCCTGACGGGTAAAGATTTGGTATGCAGTCATGAACGTTGCTGCATCCTGTTTGCCGCGGGCGACGTCCGATAGCGACCTTTCCCAGCCGGATGAGGATTCAACGTAGGCTATGCGCGTGTCTTTTACGAAGTTATTGACAACCCGTTCATTTTCGGCCGGCACGATGTTTTTCCCTCGCCGTTAGATATATCCGCAGGAGAAAAGTCTTTCGACAGCGCGGGTAAAATACATAATAAAGGCAATGAATAGAGATAGTGTTACACGCTCCGTAGGTTCAGGTTTTCCATATCCACCGCACGCGGGGCGTCCGTAATGTTGCAGTAAGTAGCCGTCTGCTGGAGGATTTTGGGGATGCTTTCAAAGACGCCTGGCGGTATCCGGCGGGAATTGGTCAGGGCATGTGAAATGAGCTTGTCCTCGTGAAGCCTGCACGTTATCTCCAGCGTTTTAGTTGCCGGAAATGACTTGGAACTATGCGTATAAATTCGTCAGGCGGACGTAGTAATCCATCGCGGCCTTGTCGATTTTGACCGTCTTCATCTCGGTTCTTAAGATCATATTCCTGATGAACTTCGCCTTTTCATTCATTCCCGACTGAAGGAAAAGGGCGGTGAAGCGGACGTTATCGTCGTCGTTTAGCTTGATGCCGTAACGGTGAACGGCTCGATTTGCCTTCGGCTTCCTACTGGGACAAACGGCGCGATAACGGCCATATCGGCAGCCTGCTCCACAGGCGGCACCCAAGCCAGGGACGGGTCGCCCGTGGCATCGCTTAACGCACTGCCGTATCCCATACCGATCATGATGGAAGCTACCGCGATAGGTTTATCGGCCGATATATACGCTCCCCCTGTTGACAGGCTTATTTCAAATTCCGCAAACTCTCCCGCATTAAGGGTGAAAGGATTTTGGCTACCCACGTTCTTCGCCGTTCCGCCGCCGTCCGTCCTTGCCGCTCCGCCGCCGGTCTGCGTCACTGTTGTGCCGTTTTGCGAAGCTATCACCCTGACGCGCTCCTTTCCGCGGTGAGTGACGGGCACCAAAAAGTTGTTTCCCCACGAGTTCACCGGCACCATTTGCTGATAAAGGCAGTCGCAGGCATACACTCCTACGGGAACATTTACGCATGAATTTGTGACATAATACGCGATAGGATGATTGGACGTAATACGTCTTCCGGTGATGTCCGCATTAGTATAGTAAGCCGAATAGACCTGCCCGGCGCTTAATGTAGCTTTGAGAGCGCCGTTTTCATAGACTGACGTATTATTTTCCGACGCAATAACCGTATATCCGTCCGAGGCCTGAGTCAAGGCTTTGTACGAAAGATGAAAATAATCCGTTCCCCAATTACTCACAGGTAACATATTCGTAGCATCCGTAATCGTGTAAAACTGATTCAATGCATACACCGATACGGGCGCCGTTGACTGTACACGCAGTGATTTATTTGAAACGCCGGTCGCGCTTGAATAGACGGCGTTCTTTTCAGCGACCGATAGGTCGCGGGTGTACACTCCGCCCGCCCCGATGTTTACAGTAACCGTGCTTGCGATGTTCTTAAACGTAAGCACGGCAGTCGTAGCCTGCGATGCGACAATCCTTAATTGCATACTGATTGTAGATGTCGTTCCTCCGTCAACACCATTATTCCCAAACGACACGTAAAAGTCTGTGCCTTGAGTCGTAATCTGCGAAGACAAGCTGTGAGCTATGAGGAACAAGAATAACACTAAAGCCGGGATGTATTTTTTCGTAACATTTGTTTTCATCACATTTGAATATTATCGTGCTTATTTCTGTCCGTAAATTGTGTATTCGTCTGTCGCCTGGTGCACTGTCTCTTCGTCGTTGATGACGTAATCGACGGTTTGGGTGAGTTTGATGCCGTTTCCCGACAGGATACAGCCGTAGTCGACTGCGTGGGAGATAAATTCTATGTGCAGCCTTCCGCCCGACATGGTGTAGCGGCCGACTCTCTGGCGAGCGGCATACTCGAAGGTGACGGAGGTTGCGTCGAAGG
>JAIRZN010000052.1 GCA_031267205.1 Tannerellaceae bacterium
AAGCTCTATTTTTCCAAATAATTGTACTTGAGTACTCGTTGAAGCTTTATTTTTTCAAATAAATGGTCGTTGAGTACTCGATGACCAATTATTTTTTCAAATAATCACTCGTTGAGTACTCAATGGCCATTTATTTCTTCCAATAATTGCATTTCAGTACTCGATGGCCATTTATTTTTCCAGATAATCCTCCATTGAGTACTCAACGGCCATTTATTTCTTCCAACAATTGTATTTGAGTACTCGATGGCCTTTTATTTTTCTAAATAATCCTTCGTTGAGTACTCAACGGCCATTTATTTCTTCCAACAATTGCTCGTTGAGTACTCAATGGGCTTTATTTTTCTAAATAATCCTTCGTTGAGTGCTCGATGGGCTTTTATTTATTCTGAAAATTTATCGTGAGCGCTCTGCCGGCTTTTATCTTACTGAAAAACTGCTCGCGGAGGTTCTGCGGGTGGCTGCTTTTCATAAAAAACGCCCGCGGAGGTTCGACGGGCGGAGGTTTTTTATGTGAGAGGCCGAAGGGGTGGCGGCGAGGGGACGGTATTTCTGTCAGGAGTCCGATGAGGTTGGGTCGCCGTCCGGGATGTTGTTTGCTATCAGACGGCCTTCTACTATGACGCTCAGGACGTTGTAGCTGTGGTCGAAGACGATGACGTCGGCGTCCCTGCCGCGCAAAAGGCTTCCTTTGCGGTGGTTTATGCCCATTATGGTTGCGGGAGTTTCGGTGGCCATTCTGACGGCGTCGGTCAGCGGTACGCCGGCTTGCACGACCATCGTGCGGATGGCCTCATTCATGGTGATGATGCTGCCGGCAATGGCGGAGCGGTCGGCGAGCTTGCAGACGCCGTCCTCGATTATCACGCGCCCTCCGTAGATGGGGCCTGTGTCGCTGCTTCCGGCTGCGAGCATTGCGTCGGTGACGAGGGCTATACGTTCGGCGCCGAGGATTTTGTAGGCTAATCGGAGGATGGCGGGGGGGACGTGGATGCCGTCGCCGACTAATTCTACGCTCATCTCGTCGGCGAGGTAGATGCTTTCGATCGTGCCTTCGCGCTTGAAGCCGTTTTCGCGGTGGACGCCGGTCATGGCGTTATAAAAGTGTGTGGCGTGGCGGTATCCGGCGTCGAAAGCATCCCTCACTTGTTGTCCGGCCGCTACGGTATGCGCAAGCGAAACAAGGACTCCGCGCGAGGAGGCGTAGCGTCCGAAATCGAGCGCTCCTTCAAGCTCCGGGGCTGCGCTCCAGCGGCGTATACAGTGGTTGGCGCGGAGCATGTCACGGTATTCGTCTTCGTGCGGCGGATAGAGGCATGCGGGGTCTTGCCCGCCGCACATGAGGGGGTTGAGGTAGTTGCCTTCGAGGTGGAGGCCCATGACGTGGGCGAGGGTGTCCGACGGGCGCTGCATTGCGACGTGGCAGGCCTGTATAGCACGGTCGAAGACTTCGCGCGGGGCGGCGGCTATTGTGGGATAAATGGTTGTCGTTCCCCCGTGTATGCAGTGTGCGCCGGCAGCCCGGATGAAGGCTTCGGGAGTGGCTTCGAGGAAATCGGCGCCTCCTCCGCCGTGCACGTGTATGTCGATGAATCCAGGGGATATGTAGTTACCTTTTACGTCGATAACTTGGGTGTTCGGGACATCGGCGTTGCGTATGCCTATTTCAGCAATCTTTCCTCCTGATATGAGGAGGCTTGCGCCGCGCAGTATGCCGGTCGGCGTGATGATGATGCCGTTGATTAGTTTGATGCGAGTGTTTGCCATTGTTTGATTGGTTGTTAGAGGCGATCTAAGCGTGCGCCGCCGGATTTTTTTCGATCTAATGAGTTATATAAAGGTACGAGGGATTGTTGGGTTTGCATGTCGCTGCGGGAGGAGGTTCCGGGCACGATTTCGCCGGTCATGTATTTGAGGGCGACTAAGAGCATGTACTCGCGCTCGTCTCCGAGTTCGTAGTAGGCGTCGGCGTTCTCGTCGCTGCATGGGAAATCGGGTTCGAAACCGCCGTCGTAGTCCGAGAAGCCGTCCTTATTACTGAGGCGGCTTACGATGGGATGTAGCTCCCATTCGTAGCGGCTGTCGTCGAAAGTTACGGAGCCTACGTTCTTGCCTTCCGTTTGTTCGCCTACGGTGAGGACGTTCATATAGGGCCTGAGTCCGTTTATTACCGCTTCGGAGGCCGATGCCGTCCTTCTGCTTGTGATGACGTACAGGGTGTTAAGGCCGAGGTTTGCGCCGGGCGATCCCTGCTTCATATATTTTTCGTCGAGATACATTGTATGTGCGCCGTAGCTGTTTGAGTTGCCGTTGTAGGTAAGCCGGCAGAAGACGTCGCCTATATTTCCGGGGTTGACGAGCATCGTGGCTAAGAGTTGGGCGGAGAGGACGAGTCCGCCGCCGTTGTAGCGCAGGTCGAGGATGAAATCAGTCGGGTTGCCTTCTTTGAGGCGGCTGAAGCACTCGCGCAGGCTGTTGTTGAACCGCTCGTCGTCGGAATTGTCCGTAGGGCCGGCGGTGAAGTGGTTGTATACTAAATAGCCTACGCGACGGTCTTTGTAGTTTATTATTTTGGAGAGGAAGACGGGGTTGTCTTCCACGGCGGCGGCTGTGACGCTTTTACGGGTCAGCGTGTACCTTGGGTCTCGCGCTACGCCGAAGGATACGGTCACCGGCGTGGTGGTGTCCAGCGCTTTGAGCAAGCTGGCCGCATCGCCGGGCACGGGGGCGTTGTCGATCTCCATTATCCAGTCGCCGCGTTTGATTCCTTCGTTATCCGCCGGCGAACCGGGCAGTACGTAGAGTACGAGCAGCGCGTACTTATCCAGGGATGTTATCCGGTAATATTGGAACTCGAATCCGAATGAGTATCCTTCGCCCTGGAAGGCCTTAGTGTCCGTACTCTTCTTTTCTATTGTAGAGTAGTAATAGTGGACATTGTTGTCGGATTTACCGTCTTTCGGACTTAGGAGCGAGAGGAAAAACTCGTCGGCTTCCTTGGTAGCGTCCAGGCGGTCTTCCGCCGGTATTTCGTCATACCAGAGGTAATACCGGCGCATGGTCTGCTCGATCCAAACGTTTTCCGGGCGCTCTTCGGGCGTTTCCGGGACGGGGTTTTCCTTCTCCGAACAGCGGGCGAGGAGTAAAATCATACCTGCGACGCAAACGAACAGATGGGCGTAGGTTTTATTAGCGTGATGTATCATTTTTCTTATATTTTAAAGCATAATATCGGGACAAAGATAGCATTTACGCCGATTCGCTTACGGCCTTTATGATATTATTCGGAAAAAATAAATACTTTTGCATCACACAATAAGCGATATGGCTATTAGAAAGATAAAAGTGCATAAAGAAGGGACAGGCTTGCTGCTGACGTTATTTTCGTGTTTGTTCATCATAAATCTCGTTCTGTATAACACGAGCGGGAGGTGTACGCTGTTTTATTACGCCTCCTTTGCGTCGGTTGTTGTCTTCCTGCTTACGCTGAACTTCTTCCGCAGTCCGTCGCGCCGCTTCCCGTTTGATTCGGAGGGCTTAGTGATAGCTCCGGCCGACGGCACGGTTGTGGCTGTCGAGGAGGTGACGGAGAACGAGATACTTCACAGGTCGTGCATCCAGATATCAATATTTATGTCGGTATTCGACGTACACGCCAACTGGTTTCCCGTGAACGGGACAGTGACGCACGTATCACACCGCAAGGGCCGTTTCATGGCGGCCTACCTGCCCAAGAGCAGCGTCGAGAACGAGCGTTCGACCGTGGTCATCACAACAAATTGCGGCTGCGAAATCCTGGCGCGCCAGATAGCCGGAGCAATAGCCCGCCGTGTAGTGACTTACGCTAAAGAGGGTGAGAGCTGCCATGTTGACGAGCATCTGGGCTTTATAAAGTTTGGCTCCCGCGTCGACGTATACGTGCCGACCGGAAGCGAGATACTGGTAGACATGGACCAGAAGGTTACAGGCAACCAGACGCCTATCGCCCGTTTGTCTAAGCCCGATTAGGCGTTACCCCGCATAGTTATGAGTACAAGAATCTTCAAGCATATACCGAATTTCATCACCTGCCTCGCCCTCGTGTCGGGGTGTGCGGCGGTTGTCGCAGCATTAGAGGGCGACTTGCGCCTGGCCGCGATCTGCGTGATTGCAGCTTCGGCGTTTGATTTCTTAGACGGGTTTTCCGCCCGCTTGCTACACGCGTATTCGGCTATCGGGAAAGAGCTTGATTCGCTTTCGGATATGGTAGGCTTCGGCGTAGCGCCGGGCATGATTGTCTACTGCCTGCTTCGCGAAGCTTCGCCGGCATTGCCCTTTGGCGCGGCTAATGCTTTTGTACCGTTCGTAGCGTTTGTAATACCTGTTTTTTCGGGATTGAGGTTAGCTAAGTTCAATATCGACCTCAGGCAGACGAGTTCCTTCCTCGGATTGCCTGTTCCGGCACACGCCCTGCTATGGTCGTCGCTCGGCTGCGCCATGCAGCCACTTGTCCACGCGGGTGGAGCGTTGTTCGCCGTTCTACTTGCCGCTGCGGTTATACTGACGTCGTTGCTTTTGGTATCGGAGATCCCCATGTTCTCCCTGAAGATACAATCGCTGAAATGGCGTGGCAATGAGATACGTTACCTCCTTGTAATCGGGAGCGCCGCGTTCGTCATATTTTTCGGCTTCCTCGGAATAGCGGGAGCTGTCGTCCTATACATTATATTATCTATACTTTCTACGGTCTGTTCTAAACTTTAAAACAATACGCGGTCATGATTAAATTCATATTATTCATACTATTCTTCGGTACGCTATTAATGCTTCTCGCAGGTTTTTCAATAGTACGCAGCGTCAGAGATCTCCTGTTCGGCCCTCCGCGTAAAGCCGCCTCCGCCAAGAATGCATCGCGCAAGCAAGCCGCACCGAAAAAGAAGCAAAAGAAAATTTTCGGGAAAGACGAAGGGGAATACATCGACTACGAAGAAATAAAATAACGCGAGCCGACCCAATCTCCAACCCATAACCCATAATCCCTAATCAATAACTAATAATTAATCAGGGCGCGCCCCCGCTGGAACAGGGTCGGGCTTTACGCTGCAATCCCTCACGCAAAGAATGTTCCGTTGGCTACAGATTACAATCTGCCGGTAACAGATTACAATCTGTTGGCTACCGATTACAATCTGCCGGTAACAGATTACAATCTGCTGGCTACCGATTACAATCTGTTGGCTACCGATTACAATCTGCCGGTAACAGATTACAATCTGCTGGCTACCTATTACAATCTGCCGGTAACAGATTACAATCTGCCGGCTACCGATTATGATCTGTTGGTAACAGATTATGATCTGTTGGCTACCGATTACAATCTGTTGGTAACAGATTACAATCTGCTGGCTACCGATTACAATCTGTTGGTAACAGATTACAATCTGCCGGCTACCGATTACAATCTGTTGGTAACAGATTACAATCTGTTGGCTACCGATTACAATCTGCTGGCAGTATACCGTCAAATTCGCTTTCCTGAGCTTTTCCTGCGTCGGGGTCATTTTAAAATAAGCCCCGCCTGTTGCACCTCAAGCATCTACTGAAGGGGAAAAAAATCGCTCCCGTCCGAAACAATTCCGAACGGGAGCGATTTTTCACATATCTGCGACTCATGCAACGCCAACGACAGGTACCGGAGACCCGCCCGTCGACGAACGGCGCTTTCACTTCCTTATGCCAAGCTCTTTAATGATGGCGCGATACCTTGAGATATCGTTCTTGATCAAATAGTCCAGCAAACGGCGACGTTTACCTACCAGCATCTTCAGCGCTCTTTCGGTGTTGTAATCCTTGTGGTTAGCCTTCAGATGCTCCGTCAGGTGAGAGATGCGGAATGAGAACAATGCGATCTGGCTTTCCGGCGAACCGGTGTCAGCGACGGTTTTACCGTGCTTCTCGAAGATTTCCTTCTTTTTCGTTGAATCTAAGTACATGATTCTGTTTTTTACTTTAATAAATTAATACTATATTATCTAAGCGGTCGCAAAGATATGTATTACTTTTTTGACTGACAATAGTTTTGGCGGGCGTTTTTTGGGAGCGCTTGTTTTTTGTTGTACTTTTGCGGCACAAAATTAGTCTCAATGCAAAAAATCAGGAATATCGCAATCATAGCGCATGTAGATCATGGTAAAACAACGCTCGTAGATAAAATGCTGCTTGCCGGAAAATTATTCAGGGAAGGTCACGAGGAACTCGACCAGTTTTTGGATAACAACGATCTGGAACGCGAACGGGGAATAACCATCCTGGCGAAAAATGTATCCATACAATATAAAGGGTATAAAATAAATATCATAGACACTCCCGGACATGCCGACTTCGGCGGCGAAGTGGAACGCGTGCTTAATATGGCCGACGGTTGCCTGCTGTTGGTAGACGCCTTTGAAGGCCCGATGCCGCAGACGCGCTTCGTGCTGCAAAAGGCCATACAGTTAGGCCTGAAGCCTATCGTGGTTATAAATAAGGTCGACAAACCCAACTGTCGCCCTTCCGAAGTGCAGGAAATGGTGTTCGACCTTATGTTCAGCCTCGACGCTACGGAAGAACAGTTAGACTTCCCTACCATCTACGGCTCAGCCAAACAGGGCTGGATGTCGGAGGACTGGCGGAAACCTTCCGACACTATCTTCCCCCTGCTCGACGCTATAATCGAACATATACCGGAGCCGCAAGCCTTGGAAGGAACATCGCAGATGCTGATTACCTCGCTCGACTACTCCAAGTACGTAGGACGCATCGCCGTAGGGCGTATACATCGCGGCGAACTCAGGGAAGGACAGGAAATTATGCTGTGTAAACGCGACGGCTCGCAGATAAAGTCGAAGATAAAGGAGGTAAACGTCTTCGAGGGCCTCGGACGTACTAAAGTCGCCTCCGTACAGTCGGGAGACATCTGCGCCCTGGTAGGTATCGAAGGCTTTGAAATCGGCGAAACGGTGTGCGATATTAACGACCCCGAACCGCTGCCGACAATCGCCATCGACGAGCCTACCATGTCGATGCTGTTCACAATCAACAACTCGCCCTTCTTCGGCAAAGACGGGAAATACGTCACCTCAAGGCATATATACGAACGCTTACAACGGGAGTTAGACAAGAACCTCGCCCTGCGCGTAGTCGCTACCGACTCGGCCGATGCTTGGTTAGTATACGGGCGCGGCGTATTACACCTCTCGGTACTGATTGAAACTATGCGGCGCGAAGGCTACGAACTGCAAGTCGGACAGCCGCAGGTGATCATAAAGGAAATAGACGGCGTCAAGTGCGAACCTGTGGAACAGCTCTCAATCAACCTCCCTGAAGAAACCGCCAGCCGCATCATCGACATAGTAACCAAGCGCAAAGGCGAAATGACAATTATGGAAAGCAAAAACGGACGCATCCACCTTGAGTTTACCATCCCCTCGCGTGGTATCATCGGACTTAACAACGCTGTGCTGACCGCCTCGGCCGGTGAAGCTATCATCGCGCATCGCTTCCTCGAATACCAACCGTGGAAAGGCGACATAGAACGCCGGGCCAACGGCTCTATCATAGTGATGGAGACAGGCACCGCCTTTGCTTACTCTCTCGGCAACCTGCAATCGCGCGGACGTTTCTTTGTAGTTCCACAGGAGGAAGTATACGCAGGACAGGTAGTCGGCGAACATACCAAGGAGGGCGATTTAGTTGTAAACGTAACCAAGTCGAAGAAGCTGACTAATATGCGCGCCTCAGGCTCCGACGAGAAAATATCGCTCGCCCCTCCCCTCATCTTCAGCCTCGAAGACGCCTTGGAATATATCAAAATAGATGAATACGTGGAAATAACTCCCTCACACATGCGTATGCGCAAAGTCATACTCGACGAAAACGAACGCAAACGCCAAAGTAAAAAGGCTATCGAGGCAACTTCTTGATAGCAATGTTTTTCTCCAGCAATATAGCCGGACGGTAGGATTCCTTAGCCTGACGCAAACCCGGAATGCCCAAATCTTCCTCCCTGTTTACATATATGTACCGGTCGGGAATATGGGAGGCAAACTCCCTGTTCATTACGCTGTACACCCCGTCGTAACGAATATCGCCCTTCTCAACATGCACCCCGAACGTATCGCTGTTGATAGGGGCGCCGAACGAAAAAGCTATGATCTGCCCGTCCGCACATATGGCGCCGCCCGTCAAGCCAAGCTCCACAGCGTGTTGAAGGGCAAACGTCAACGAACGCCGCTCATGGGTTAACTTCTCGGCGTCTTCGTCCGTGCGGTTGGCTTTATACCATTTACATTCAAGCGTCAAGCATTCGGGAACCAATTCGGGCGTAATCGGCAAGTATTTATAGCTGTATAGCTTATTGAACTTATTGACATGGTTTCGCTTGGACTGATACTTCTTGCCCTGAAGGGTTATCAAATCCTCGCGCAGGTAGATGTAGTCGAAATAATCTCGGTTGGGAATAAAGCGGAACCCTTCGGGAAATGACTGTTCAATCAAACTTTTCCCTTCCTGAGTAACGCCCAGTATACGGAGCGGATGCCCTTGAGAAAGCGAATCTTCCTCCAGCAAGCGTATAGCACGGGAAAAATCCCCCTCGCCTGCCGGACACATATACACCGGCCGGCTATCTTCTTCTATCCAAAAACGAATCAACAGGAAACCGTCAACCACGGCGTATTCGCTATTATAAAGGAAACGCCAGCTACACATATTCGCAAAAGAAAAGTCGCAATTCCTGAAAGGGCTTTTCATCGTAAAAGAAGTTATAGCCTCTCTCTCAGCTACACTAATGGCCTTAAAGACAATTGACATATAGATTTACTTTGTTCGGGCGCAAAGATATAATAATAAAATAATATGAGTTGTTTGGAAATAAACTATTAATTTTAGAGCCTTAAAATAACTACCGCTAACATGAAATTTGTGTACGAAAACCCTAAAGTAAAAAGCAAGCTCATCCTATGCGATACGCTTGAGAAAGAAGTTGAACTGCTGCGTGATAAAACCCTCTACAAATTGGTCTGGATTACGGAGGGAGAAGTCGAGCTGATCATCAATCACGAAAGCTTCACGTTCCATGCGGGCGAGGTCGTTTCCCTGTCTTACCTGCATCACTTGGAATTGGGAAAAATCGACGGCGCATACCGCACAATGCTGTTCAACGACCGCTTCTACCATATAATAGAGCACGACAGCGAAGTGTTTTGCAACGGATTGCTGTTTAACGGATCGCTGAATGTCATCAGCTTTCAAATCACTGAAAAGGAATCCGAAAAGTTCTATAAGCTCACCACCGCCTTCCTCGACGAACTCGCCGTCAACGACTCGATGCAGGACGAGATGTTGCGCCTCATACTCAAGCGAACCATCATCATCTGCTGCCGCCTTGCGCGCAACAAGCATGGAGTGCTCCCGCAAAACTGCGCGCGCTTCGAGGCGATGCGTAAATTCTACGCTCTGGTAGACGAACATTTCAGGGAGAAAAAACAAGTGCAGGACTATGCCGACATGCTCCACAAATCGCCCAAGAC